>CAIVXP010000181.1 GCA_903909905.1 Akkermansiaceae bacterium | reverse complement strand
GGTAAAAAAATCGGCATGACCCGCCTCTTCGATCAACAGGCGGGATCCATGATTCCCGTGACCGTCATCGATGTCTCGGGCAACGCCATCCTCCAGGTCAAGACCGTGGAGAAAGACGGCTACACCGCCCTCCAAATCGGATTCGACGATCAAAAGGAACAACGCGTTTCCAAGCCGGACTTGGGCCGCTTCAAGAAAGCCGGCTCCACGCCAAAGCGCTTCATCCAAGAGTTCCGCCTCGAAAAAGGCGCCGCCACTCCCGAAGCGCATCCGGGTCTCGAGCTCTTCAGCGCCGGTCAATGGGTCGACGTCATCGCCGACAGCAAAGGCCGCGGCTTCCAAGGCGCCGTGAAACGCCACGGATTCGGTGGTCTCAAGATGACCCACGGCTCCATGATGCACCGCCGTACCGGCGCCATCGGTTGCCGCTCGACTCCCGGTCGCGTTTGGAAAAACCAAAAGATGCCCGGTCACATGGGCACGACCCGTACCACCGTTCAAAACCTCAAGGTCGTCGCCGTTCGCCCCGAAGATGGCGTGATCCTCATCTCCGGCGCTGTTCCCGGATCCAAAGGTGGCTACGTCACCGTCCGCCCGGCCAAGAAGAAGGCCTGATTTTCACCGGCCCCTGAAACCTCACCAGACACCAAGCCATGTCCGCCAAGTCCCTTACCATTGAAGACGCCCAAGCCGCCAGTTTCGTGCTCGTCGGCCCAGAAAAAGGCCGTCAAGCCGTGCACGACCTCGTCACCGCTTACCGCGCCAACCGCCGCTCCGGCTCCGCCAACACCAAGACCCGTGGCGAAGTCTCCGGCAACAACAAGAAAATCTACAAACAGAAAGGCACCGGCAACGCCCGTCACGGCGACAAGCGCGCCCCGATCTTCGTCGGTGGTGGCGTGGTCTTCGGCCCCCGCCCGCGCGACTACTCGAAGAGCGTTTCCAAAACCGTCCGCAAGCTGGCCCTCCGCCGCGTCCTCGGCGACCTCGTCCGTGGCGAAAAAATCAAAGTCGTCGATTCGTTCTCGATCGCCGATGGCAAGACCAAGTCCTTCGTTTCCGCGATCAACGCCGTCACCAACCCCGGCAAGATCCTCGTCGTTTCCAACTCGTTTGATGACTCCACCTACCTCGCCGGCCGCAATGTCGCATGGGCCCAACTGGTCACCGGCTCGGATGTGAATGTCGAACAACTCCTCCTCGCGAACTCCGTCATCCTCGTGGGCGACGCCGTTCAAACCCTCGCCCAGCGCACCGCCTGAACCCCGGACCCCACCCCGCGATCATGAAAGACATCTACCAGGTCATCAAAAATGTCCGCCTCAGCGAGAAGGCCGCCCTTCTCCAGGAAACCAACAACGAGGTCACCCTCGAAGTGGACCGCAAGGCCAACAAGCTGGAAATCAAGCAGGCTGTCGAGCAGCTGTTCGGAAAGTCCGTCACCGGAGTCCGCACCGCCAACTACGACGGCAAGCTCCGCCGCAAGCGCCGGTCCGATGCCGGTCGTACCATCCATTGGAAGAAAGCCATTGTCCGGCTCAAGGAAGGCGAGTCCCTCGACCTCATCTAACAAGCCGTCACACCGCAGTTCCAATCGCAACACCTCACCGTTCCGCGAGTCATGCCACTGAAAAACTTCAAGCCAATCACCCCCTCCGCACGCTACAAGAATCTCCCGTCTTTCGAGGAGATCACCAAGAGCAAGCCTGAGAAGAGCCTTCTGGTTCCGCTCAAGCGCTCGGGTGGCCGCAACAACACCGGTCGCATCACCTGCCGTCACATCGGCGGCGGTCACAAGCGTCACTATCGCCTCATCGACTTCAAGCGCGGTCGTCACGACGCCCCGGCCAAGGTCGTCGGCATCGAGTACGATCCAAACCGCACCTGCCGCATCGCGCTGATCCAGTATGAGGACGGACAAAAGTCCTATATCCTTGCGCCGCTCGGCCTCGAAGTCGGCTCGACCGTGGTTTCCGGCCAAAATGTCGCTCCCAAGACCGGCAATGCCATGCCGCTCAGCGCCGTGCCACTCGGCACCTCGATCCACAACATCGAGCTCATCCCCGGCAATGGTGGCAAAGTCGCCCGCGCCGCTGGTCAGCTCGCCGTACTTTCCAACCGCGATGGCGGCTGGGCGCTAGTCAAAATGCCTTCCGGCGAAATTCGCCGCTTCAACGACCGCTGCTTCTGCACGATCGGCCAAGTCGGAAATCGTGACCACATGAACGAGACCTCGGGCAAAGCCGGCCGCACCCGCTGGCAGGGCGTTCGCCCGACCGTCCGCGGCATGACCATGAACCCCGTCGACCACCCGAACGGTGGTGGTGAGGGCAAATCGAAATCCGGTGGTGGTCGCCAGCACCTTCTCAGCCCCTGGGGTCACGCGAAGGGCCAGAAGACCCGCAACCACAAGAAGACTACCAGCGTCTTTATCGTCGAGTCCCGCCACAAGAAGAAGTAACGCCCGTCCAACCTTCCACTTTTAACCAAGCAACGATTCCATGCCACGCTCACTCAAAAAAGGCCCATTCGTCGACCAGAAGCTTCTCGCCAAGATCGACGCCGTCGCCGACGCCGGATCCGACCGCAAGCCCATCAAGACATGGAGCCGCAAGTCGATGATCACCCCAGACTTCGTCAGCCACAACTTCGCCGTCCACAATGGCAAAACCTTCGTGCCGGTCTATGTGACCGAAAACATGGTTGGCCACAAACTCGGTGAGTTTGCCCCGACCCGCATTTTCCGCCAGCACGGCGGTATCGGCAAGAAGTAAGCCAAGCACACCCGCCACACGATGTCCTCCCGCCACACATTCCTTCACAAGGCAGTTGCCGCCGCCCTCGGGCTCGCGGCCACCGCTGGGATGTGTTGCGCCCAGGCCGCCAGTGTTGCGCAACTGCAGGAGATGGTCATCGAGCTCCAGCAGCAAAACAAAGCCCTCCAGCAAAGCCTCGCCGAAGCCAATCGCGGCGAGAAGGAATCGGCCGCGCAACTCGCCCAAGTCCGCGAAAGACTCGCCGCCCTCGGCAAGAATCTCCTCGACGGTGGCGACGATCGCCTCGTGCAAGCCGCTGCCGATCTCCAAATCGCCAACGAACGCATCACGCGCCTCGAGGCCTCTGCGGTTCGCCTTAACGGAGCGGTCAACGATTTCCTCCGCCAAGCGGTCGTTTCCGATCCGGATGCGCGCCTTCGCATCGAAACTTCGCTAAGAGAGCTTGACGCCGCCCTCGGTCTCCGCCAGAAGCCCCGTCCCGAAATCCGGTCCGGCACCCTGCAGCAAGCCCGCATCGTCAGCCACGACCAGGAGAGCGGCATGCTTGTTCTCAACATTGGTGAAAGCCAAGGTGCGAAAATCGGCATGTCCTTCCGCCTCGCCCGCGGTCAGGAAACCTACGGAAAAGCCATCATCGCCGATCTCCGCAAAGGGGTCAGCGGACTCTTTGTCGAATCCCTCAATAACGCCGCAGGCTCACCCAAAGTCGGCGACATCGCCCATCTCGAAACACAAGCCCAAGAGCAGTAACACCCCTCACGCCCGCCTCCCATGGAAGTCAAAAGCACCACCAAATACGTTCGCCTCTCACCCAAGAAGGCACGCGACGTCGCCCGTGAAATTCAAGGCCTGCCGGTATCGAGCGCGCTCGACATCCTTACCTTCACCCCGAAGAAGGCAGCGCAACTCATCGGCAAGACCCTCAAGACGGCCATCGCCGATGCCGAAAACAATTTCTCCCTCGATACCGGTTCGCTGGTCGTCAAGGAAGCCGTGATCGGCAAGGCTCCTTCGCTCCGCCGCTTCAAGCCGCGCGCCAAGGGATCCGCTGGCCCGATCATCCGCCACAGCAGCCACATTTCCATCACCCTCGTGGGCTCCGCTCCCGAGAAACGCAAGAAGGCACCGCGCAAGGCGGCCGCCGAAAAGCAGGAGACCCCCACCGAAGCCGCCCCAGCCGCGGAACCACAAGCCTAATCATCCCTCACCATCCCACCCCTCAGTACACATGGGCCAAAAAGTAAATCCAATCGCATTCCGCCTCGCAGTCAATAAGGACTGGCGCTCGAAGTGGTATGCCAGCGGCAAAGACTACACTGACAAGCTCCACGAGGACCTGTCGATCCGCGGCTACCTCAAGCGCAAGCTCCAGAACGCAGGCCTTGCCCGCGTTGTCATTGAGCGCGCTTGGAACAGCGTCCGCGTCACCCTTCACACCTCGCGCCCCGGCCTCATCATCGGCCGCCAAGGCAAGGAGATCGAAGTGATGACCAAGGAAATTTCCGATCTTTGCAAAGGTTCCCAGGTCAAGATCGACATCATCGAGATCCGCAAGCCCGAGCTCGATGCCCAACTCGTCGCCGAGCAAATTGCCGTGCAGCTTGAGCGCCGGATCAGCTTCCGCCGCGCCATGAAGCGCGCCCTGCAAACCGCCATGGAGTTTGGAGCCGAAGGCATCCGTCTCCGCTGCGCAGGCCGCCTCGGCGGTGCCGACATCGCCCGTGCTGAAGGCTACCGCGAAGGCAAAGTCCCTCTCCAAACGCTGCGCGTGCCGCTCGACTACGGTTTTGCCGAAGCCCGCACGGTCTACGGCATCATCGGAGTGAAATGCTGGGTCAACAAAAAGGAAGAAGATCCTTCCGCCAGACCTCAAGGTGACCGCGGTGATCGCGGTGAGCGTGGACCTCGCGGCCCGCGCGGAGGTGGTGGCGATCGCCGCCCCAGCAACAGAAACTGAGCCCATCCCAAAATTTCAACCAACCACTAATCTCCCTAGGAGGACCCTGCCATGCCTTTGATGCCCAAAAGAACGAAGTTCCGCAAAAGCCACCGCGGAAGCCGCGCCGGCAATGCCCAGCGCGGAACCACCGTCGCGTTCGGTGACTACGGACTTCAAACCCTCGACCGCGGATGGATGAGCAACCGCCAGATCGAAGCCTGCCGTATCGCGATCAACCGTTCGCTGAAAAGAAAAGGCAAAGTCTGGATCCGCATTTTCCCACACAAATCCATCACCTCACGCCCACCGGAAACCCGGATGGGTAAAGGTAAGGGCGCCGTGGAAGGCTGGGTCGCCGTCGTGCGCCCGGGCAACATGCTCTTCGAAGTCGGCGGTGTGCCCGAATCCGCCGCCAAAGAAGCCATGCGCCTCGCCTCCTACAAACTCGGCATCCGCACCCGCCTCGTTGCCCGCAATCCGCACGCCTGATCCATCACCCAACCACTCACCGAGCCATGGCCAAAGCCAAAGACATCCGCGAACTCTCCGCCGACGAACTTCAACTCCGCCTCCGCGACTTGAAGCAGGAAGCCCTCAACCTCCGCCTCCAGAAGGCCGTCGGCCAACTTGAAAACCCCGCCCGCATCCAACAGGTGCGCCGCGATACCGCTCGCGTCCTCACCGCGATGAACGCAGCGAAATCCGCCTGATCCACGCCACCAACGCCTACCCCCATTTCACCATGAGCGAAACCTCCACGGACTCGAAAGTCCACATCCGCAAAACCCGCGTCGGCGTGGTCATCTCCAACAAGATGGATAAGACCCTCGTCGTCGAGCACGTCGCGCGCGTTCCGCATCCGCGTTTCAACAAAATCGTCAAACGCTCGAAGAAGTACTATGTGCACGACGAAAATAGCCAGGCCAAGATTGGCGACCGCGTCCGCATCGTCGAAACCCGCCCGCTCTCGAAACTCAAGCGCTGGTCGCTCGAGGAAGTGCTCTCCCACTAATCGTTTCAACGGCACCCGCCGATCCCACCCCTCAATTTTTACACCTCACTCGACCTTACTGCCATGATTCAGATGGAAACCATGCTCGCCGTCGCCGACAACACCGGTGCCCGCAGCGCAAAAATGATCGGCGTGCTCGGCAAGCGCAGCCGCACCGCCTGTGTCGGCGATGTCATCACCGCCCACATCCGCGATTCCATCCCCACCGCCTCGGTCAAGAAGGGCAGCGTGGTCAAGGCTGTCGTGGTCCGCACCGCTTTCCCGATCCGCCGCCCCGATGGTTCGATTCTTCGCTTCGACTCGAACGCGATCGTGATCATCGACAAGGACAACAACCCGCGCGGCACCCGTATCTTCGGCCCCGTAGCCCGCGAACTTCGCGAGAAGGCTTTCATGAAAATCGTCTCCCTCGCTCCCGAGGTGCTCTGATCCGCAACACCAACCTCGAACCGATCCCACTCCCATGAGCCAAATCAAGACTCACGTCAAAAAAGGCGACCAAGTCGAAATCATCACCGGCAACCACAAAGGCAAGCGCGGCACCGTCCTGCTCGTCAACGCCATCAAAGGCCAGGTCGTCGTCGAAGGCGCACGCCCGCTCAAGAAGGCTGCCAAACCAACCGAAGCCAACCCCAGCGGTGGCATCAGCACCATCGACGGTCCCGTCCATATCTCCAACGTCAAGAAAGTGGGCTGAAGCACCGCTTCCGCCCGCGCTTAAGCGCCAACACCAAACCGCGCTGACCCGCAAAACAACATGAAAACAACACCGCTACTGCAACACTACAAGGACAAGGTGGTGCCAGCTCTTACCAAGAAGCTCGGCTACGCCAATCCCCATCAGGTTCCACGTCTCGAGAAAATCGTCGTGACCTCCTGCATGGGCAAAGCCCCCGACCGCAAGGTCGCCGTCGACGACGCCGTCAACGAAATCCAAAAAATCACCGGTCAGCGCCCATCGCTCACCTACTCGAAGAAGGCTGTCGCCAACTTCAAGCTTCGCGAAGGTGAAGTCCTCGGCGCACGCGTCACGCTGCGCGGCACGCGCATGTGGGAATTCCTCCACCGCTTCATCAACATCACCTCGCCGAACATCCGCGACTTCCGCGGAATTTCTTCGAAGTCGTTCGACGGTCGCGGCAACTACGCCTGCGGGATCCAGGACCAATCGATCTTCCCTGAAATCGAAATCGACCAAATCAAACGCCAGATCGGCTTTGACCTGATCTTCGTCACCTCGGCCCAAACCGACGCTGAAGGACGTGCCCTGCTCACCGAGCTCGGTCTGCCCTTCCGCGACGCGAAGAAGTCATCCGAATCCACTGAGGCCGCCGCGGTCTGAATCAAGGAAACCACTTAAAGCACCTAACAAGGAATCCACACCATGGCTGTTCTCACCGATCCCATCGCAGACTTCCTCACGCGTTTCAAAAACGCTTGCCGCGCCGGCAACGAGGAATTCACCGCACCCTATTCGAAAATCAAGGCGGACATCGCCCGCATCCTCACCGAAGAAGGCTACCTCTGGAACTATGAAGTCGTCACCGGCAAGCGCACCGAACTCAAGCTCAAGCCGAAGTTCGTCGATGGCCGCCCGGTCCTCACCGATCTCAAGCGCGTTTCCACTCCCGGCCGCCGCCACTATGTCGGCGCCAACGAAGTGCCACGCGTCATGTCGGGCCTCGGCATCTCCATCCTTTCGACCTCGAAAGGCGTGATGTCCGGCGGCAATGCCAAGCGTCAGAAACTCGGCGGCGAACTCCTCGCCAACGTCTGGTAAACCACTTACTCGCGAAAGGAAAACATCACCATGTCACGAGTCGGACTCAAACCAATCTCCCTGCCCGAAAAAGTCGCCGTCAAGCTCGACGGCCGCAATGTCGTCGTCGAAGGCCCGAAAGGCAAACTCGACTTCAGCTTGCCTGAAGGCATCTCACTCACGGCCGAGGAAGGCGCTGTCACGGTTTCACGCAACACCGAGACCCGCCAACTCAAGGCCCTCCACGGCACCGCACGCAGCCTGATCAATAACATGATCATCGGCGTTTCAAAGGGCTTTGTGAAGGATCTCGAAATCCAAGGCGTCGGCCTCCGCGCCGCCGTCAAAGGCAAGGATCTCGATCTCTCCCTCGGTCGCTCCCACCCGCTTCTTCACCCCATCCCCAGCGGCCTTACGGTCACGGTGAACGAAAACACCAAGATCAAGGTCGAGGGCATCGACAAACAACTCGTCGGACAGTTTGCCGCCGAGGTCCGCGGCTACTACCCACCGGAACCCTACAAGGGGAAGGGCGTGCGCTATTCGGATGAGAAAGTCCGCCGCAAGGAAGGCAAGAGCGTCGGCAAATAATCCATTACCATCACGGCAATATGAGCATCATCAAACGCAAGTCGATCCGCCAGCGCATCCACAAACGCATCCGCCGCAAGGTCAGCGGAACCACGGAGCGCCCACGCCTGGCCATCCACTACTCAAACCAGCACATCTACGCCCAGGTCATCGACGACAGCGTCGGTCGTACCCTCGTCGCCGCCTCGACCCTCGACAAGTCGATCGAGAAGGCTTCATCGAATGTCGAAAGCGCCCAGAAGGTTGGCAAGCTCATCGCCGAGCGCGCCAAGGGTTCCAACATCAGCAATGTGGTCTTCGACCGCGGTGGTCACCTCTACCACGGTAAAGTCAAAGCCCTCGCCGACGCAGCCCGCGAAGGTGGCCTCCAATTCTAATCCAACGACCTGCCCATCATCCCATCATGGTAACGATTCCAGAAAACGAAACGCCTGCTGTCACCCCGGCGGCTCCCATCGCGGAAGCTCCGGCCCCGCAACAGGCCTACCAAGGAGGCCGCGGTCAAGGCGGCGGTCAAGGCGGCGGTCAAGGTCGCGGACGCGGCGGCCCAAGGCGTGAAGAACGCCAGGCACCGACCGATTCCGAAGGCAACGAGCTCGCCGAAAAGGTCGTGTTCATCAACCGATGCGCCAAGGTCGTCAAAGGCGGCCGTCGCTTCAGCTTCTCCGCCCTCGTCGTCTCCGGCGACAAGATCGGTAAGGTCGGCCTCGGCTTCGGTAAGGCCAACGAAGTCGCCGATGCGATCAAGAAAGCCAGCGAAAGCGCGCGCAAGGTGCTCAAGCCAATGAGCATCGTCGATGGCACCATCCCGCATGAAATCTACGCCGAGTTCGGCGGGGGCAAGGTGCTCCTCAAGCCCGCTTCTCCCGGTACCGGCATCATCGCCGGCGGCGGCGTCCGCGCTGTTTGCGAAGCGGTCGGCATCCGCGACGTGCTTGCCAAGTCGATGGGTTCGTCCAACCACGCCAACGTGGTCAAGGCCACCCTTAAGGCCCTCTCCCAACTCCGCACCCGCGACCAAATCCTCTCGGGCCGCGGTAAAAAGAAAAAGGAAAAGGCCATCTGATTTCACAGATCAGCCTGATTCAGCCAATCTAACATAAGAACAAGACATGAACCTCCACTCTTACAGCCCCAACCCCGGAGCCAAGCATCGCATCAAGCGCCTCGGCTGCGGCGAGAGCTCCGGCCACGGCAAGACCGCCTGCAAAGGCAACAAAGGTCAGAAGGCCCGCTCCGGCAGCGGCACCCGCGTTGGTTTCGAAGGTGGCCAGATGCCACTTCACCGCCGTCTTCCCAAGCGCGGATTCAACAACTTCGACTTCCGCGACAAAACCGGCGTGGTCAATGTCGGCGACCTCGATGCCCGCTTCGAAGCAGGCGCCCTCATCAACGAGGAGTCGCTTCGCAAAGCCGGCCTCCTCAATGGCCGTTGCGACCGAGTGAAGTTGCTTGCCGATGGAGAAGTCGAGAAGGCTTACACCATCGAAGTCGACAGCGTCAGCGCCTCCGCCCGCGGCAAGATTGAAAAGGCTGGTGGCAACATCAAGGCCTGATCAATCGATTCCTTGCCGGACAATTTCCGAACTCCGACGAGGAAGCGCCATCACGCTTCCTCGTCTTGCGTCACCACCCAAGCACGAATTCCCCTGAGATCCCCATGATTTCCGCCTTCGCCAACACCTGGAAAATCCCGGAACTCCGGGACCGCATTCTTTTCACCCTCGCGTTGATCGTCATCATTCGCCTCGGCGTTCACATCACGCTTCCCGGCGTCGATGCTACGGTCATCAGCGCATGGCTCGACGACATTCAGAAACAGGATCCAAAGAGCGCCACTGGGGGCATTACCGCATTGCTCACGGTCTTCTCGGGCGGCGGTCTCCAGCAGGCCGGCATCTTCGCGCTCGGCATCATGCCTTACATCTCGGCATCGATCATGGTTCAGTTGCTCACTGCTGTCGTGCCGAAGCTCTCGCGCCTCGCGCGTGAGGATGGCGGACGCCAAAAAATCACCCAGTACACTCGTTACATCACCATCGGTATCGCTTTGGTGCAGGGTTTCTTTGTAGCGAAGTCACTGACTAATCCCAGCACCATCCCATACATGGCGGGCATCGAACGCTTCGGCAACCTCGTGCCCGACCCATCGTACATCTGGATGTTCCTCACAGTTGTCACGATCGTGGCCGGTACCGTTCTGCTGATGTGGATTGGCGACCAGATCACGGAAAAAGGGATCGGCAACGGCACCTCGATCATCATCACGGTTAACGTGATTTCAGCGCTTCCCGGCGCGCTGATTCAGGCATGGAAATACTTTGTCACCGGCGAAGGCGTAAGCAAATACAATGCGATCATGATGGTGGTGATGATTGTGCTTCTGTTGGTGGTCATCGCCGCAACGATCGCGATCACTCAGGCCCAACGCCGCATCGCCGTCCAATACGCCAAGCGCGTGGTCGGCCGCAAACAATTCGGTGGGCAGACCCAGTATCTCCCCCTCAAGGTCAATTATGCCGGCGTGATGCCGATCATTTTTGCATCCGCGGTTCTTTCCCTGCCGCCAATGATGCTGCAATGGTTTTTTGCCGGCCAGCCATGGGCTACCAAGCTCTACGGCGAGCTCGTTGGCGGCGGTCTCTGGTATTACATCCTTGGTGGTCTTGGAATTTTCCTCTTCTCGTATTTCTAGGTGGCAATGATGTTCCAGCCCTCACAGATTTCCGAGGACCTCAAGCGCAATGGCGGCTACATTCCCGGTGTACGCCCCGGCAAGCCTACTGCCGATTTCCTCGACTTCACAATGACCCGCCTCACATTCGCCGGCGCGATTTTCCTGACGGCGCTCTTTGTGCTCCCGGTGCTCACTGGCAAAGTAGTCGGCCTTCCTCCCGGCTCGTTGGTGCTGCAATTTTTTGGTGGCACCTCACTGCTGATCATGGTCGGCGTCGTGCTTGACGTGATGCGTCAGGTAGAAACCCAATTGCTGCAAAAGCATTACGATGGCTTCCTTCGTAAGGGCAAACTCAAGGGTCGCTACGACCGCCTGGGCCCTGGCGGTGACTCAGCCTCGCGCACTGCCTTGGTTTACCTGTGGACTGTGATCGCTGTGCTGATCGTTATCGGCATGACGGTTTACATTTACAAACGCCTCCATTGAGCGATCCCAAGGCCAGACCGCTACGCATTGTTCTTCTCGGCCCACCGGCTTCCGGCAAAGGGACGCAGGGAAAGAAGCTGGCCAACAGTCTTGGCCTTGGCTATCTCAGCACCGGTGCAGTGCTTCGTGAGCAGGTTGAAAATCAGACCGAGCTCGGAAAAATCGCAGCCCCGATCCTTGCGCGTGGTGAATACCTGCCCGATGACCTGATGTGTCGCATCCTGGCTGATTGGCTTTCGAAACAATCCGGCGGATGGATCCTCGACGGTTTTCCGCGCAGTTTGCCGCAGGCGGAATTCCTTGATGAATGGCTATCGCAACACAAGCTCGCGATCGATTGTGCGATCTCGCTTGAAGTGCCCTTCGCTGTTTTGCTCCAGCGCATCAGCCAGCGCGTCGAATGCCCCGACTGCCGGTGGACCGGTCAAGTGGCGCAACTGAGCGAGGGCAAGCATTGCCCGGTTTGCGGTCAGGTCGCGCAACATCGCAGCGACGACAACGAGGAGAACTTTCGCATGCGCCACCAGGAGTTCGAAAAACTCACGCTGCCGGTTGTTGGGCATTATCACAAGGAAGGACGGCTTTTTGCTTGCGATGCCACCGCTCCACAGGATGAGGTGGCGGCGAAAATTCTCGCTCATTTCATCAACCCATCCTGTGCGGCGTGAAACGCCTCTTCTCCTCCATCCCACGACTTTTTAAGGTGTCTCGCAAAACCCGCATCCCCATCAAATCACCGCGCGAAATCGAATTCATGCGCAAGGCAGGTTCGATCGCGTCATCAATTCTCCAAGCGCTCGCGCGCGAAGTCGCGCCCGGTCGCAGCACCGGTGAAATCGATCGGCTTGCCGCGGAGTTGATGCGCGAGCATGATTGCAAAAGCGCGTTTCTAGGGTACCGCGGGTTTCCCGGGCACATCTGCATTTCGATCAATGAAGAAGTGGTGCACGGGATTGGCGGCGCACGTAAAATCATGCCGGGCGACATTGTCAAAATCGATGTCGGCATCATTAAGAGCGGCTTCATCGGTGACAATGCGACAACGGTCGCGGCAGGGGATATTCCTACGGAAACCAAGCTGCTGCTCGCCGCAACCGAGCAATCACTGTTCCAGGCGATTTCACACGCGCGTGCCGGCCGCAGGCTGGCCGATCTGTGCGGTGCCGTGGAGGACTTCGTCGTGCCACGCGGCTTTACCGTGGTGAGAGAATTTGTCGGCCATGGCGTAGGCCGCCGTTTGCACGAGGAACCGCAAATTCCAAATTACCGCCCGCAAGGAAAGACTCCAGTGCTCGTGCCGGGCATGACGCTTGCCATCGAGCCGATGGTCAATGCCGGCCTGCCTGCCGTGCGCATTCTCGACGATGGCTGGACGGTCATCACCGAAGACCGCAAACCATCTGCGCATTTTGAGCACACGGTTTTAGTGACTGACGGCGAACCGGAGATCCTCACTTGGCGTCCCCGTGAGGCACTGCCTGAAATGCTGGGTCTCCCA
Organism: Akkermansiaceae bacterium; assembly: GCA_903909905.1. Taxonomy (GTDB): domain Bacteria; phylum Verrucomicrobiota; class Verrucomicrobiia; order Verrucomicrobiales; family Akkermansiaceae; genus Luteolibacter. Next base: position 1,682 of record CAIVXP010000181.1, on the reverse strand, counting down.
GCGTGGTGAAAATTTTCGGCGCTCAGTTGGGTTTTGGCCCTGCGTAGCGGTAATGACCTTCGATGCTGAAGTCGAAGAGCACATTTTCCCACTTCGGCTTTTCATCGAGGTGGTGAACGACCCAAGGTTCGTGCGAATTGGCGCCAGGTCCCGGCACAATGATGCCGATGTGTTTTTCCGCACTTGCAAGCGACCACACGACGATGTCTCCGGGCGCGTAGTCTTCAGGATTGCGCGAAGGCTTGAGCACCTCGCCCTTGCGCTCGAAGAATCGCTGAAGGTTTGCCACACGCCGGTGATCGATGTGCGGATCAGGGCCTGCCGCATTCCACAATTGCGGATATCGATTGAAGTGAGCCTTCATATCTTCGTGCACCAATGCCTGAGGGTCGGTGCCGAGCTGGCGCAGCGAACGAACAATCAAATCTGACGCCATGCCCTTGTCTGCGGCAATGTCACCCATCGGAAAGGCGATCTTGTAGTAAGAGGAATCCAAGGTGACATCGCGGCTCGTGTAATCGAGTGCCGCCAACGCAAGTTGCGAACCTGGCTGCGAAGATTTCTCAAGTGCCGCCGTGACCAGCGTTGCCTGTTTGAGCGAAGCGGTCTGCTGCGTCGCCCGCACACTCGGAATGAGCGGCTTGCCAATCCAGACGCCGATACTGGTCGCGATAAGGACGATTACCCAGCCACCAACCCGGTTGCGCCGCTTCTGCAGGCGTGGGGGCGGACCGATGTACTCAATCGTCTGATAAAATATGGTCTTTTTACGGGCCATTCGTGGGTGGTTGCGACGCGGCGAAACTCACATGAAGCGCCAATCAAAAGCGAACCAATATGGATGGCCGAATCAAAAAAATATCGGGCCACTATGCCGTATGACTGCAAGGATACTGGATTTCAAGGGCTCTCGAGGCTAGATCATTCAGATTGGCGCATGGCGCATGGCGCATAGCCATTGGAAATACTTAAGAAATGCGAAATTTTGCGCAGATCCCGGTTTTTTGATCTGAAACCGAATGAATACACGCCTTCTGCCGTCGAAGTATGCGAGCGATGAAATAATCCACCTTAGAACCGCACCATGAACGACCGATTCCAGATTGATGATTTGATGTCACAGGGACCCGAAGGGATTGTTTTTCGTGCCACGGATAGGGAGACGGGTGCTGCGGTTGCCTTGCGTCGTTATTTTCCGTTCGGGAAGGGCTGTGGTGGACTCGATGAAGACGCTCGCACGGCCTACGCGCAATCACTCGAAGGCCTGTCGTCACTCAAGCATCCGTCCCTGCGTCAGGTGCTCGGCGGCGGCTGTGATGAGATTGACCACATTCCTTACATTGTGACCGAGTGGGTTGATGGTGAGGCGGTAGAGATGCTCGTTTCGCACGCGATGCTGGGTTTGGATGATGTCACGAATCTGCTCAAAAGAGCGTTGGATACATCGCTATGGCTGTCGGAAATTTTTCAAAAGGAATCGCTTTGGGTTGAAACCGAGCTTTCAACCGTGATTCGGATAAACTCGGAAAAGTCGGGTGATTTTAATTTTTGGATCTCGCCCATCAAATGGCTGGGGGTCACAGGGCCTGATCACGATATGAAGCTGCTTGCGGGATTTGCGACGCAACTTCTTCATGGTGTGCCGATGACGATGGCAAATGCGCAACAATCCGGAATTGTGC
>CAIVXP010000180.1 GCA_903909905.1 Akkermansiaceae bacterium | reverse complement strand
AACCGCGACTGGTGGCCCAATCAGCTCAACCTGCGCATTCTTCATCAGCACACCGCCAAGTCCGATCCGATGGGTGACGGCTTTGATTATGCGGCCGGGTTCAAGAGCCTCGATCTCGATGCGGTGAAGAAGGATCTGCATGCCTTGATGACCGACTCGCAGGAATGGTGGCCAGCGGACTTCGGTCACTACGGGCCTTTCTTCATCCGCATGGCATGGCACAGCGCGGGTACCTATCGCACCGGTGATGGTCGTGGTGGCGCTGGCAATGGGAGTCAGCGCTTTGCGCCGCTTAACAGTTGGCCGGACAACGGCAACCTCGACAAGGCGCGTCGTCTGCTGTGGCCGATCAAGAAAAAGTACGGACGCAAAATTTCGTGGGCCGATCTGATGATTTTGGCCGGCAATGTCGCGTTGGATTCGATGGGTTTCAAGTCCTTCGGTTTCGGCGGCGGTCGTGCCGACATTTGGGAGCCTGAGGAAGACATCTATTGGGGAATGGAAAAGGAATGGCTTGCCGACAAGCGTTACAGTGGCGATCGCGAATTGGAAAACCCGCTGGCTGCGGTGCAGATGGGCTTGATCTATGTCAACCCCGAGGGTCCCAACGGCAATCCGGATCCACTCGCCTCGGCGCGTGACATTCGCGAAACCTTCGCGCGGATGGCGATGAATGACGAAGAGACCGTCGCGCTGATTGCGGGTGGTCACACCTTTGGCAAGACGCACGGTGCGGGTGATGCCAAGCATGTCGGGCCCGATCCCGAAGCGTCGCCGATCGAAGAGCAGGGCTTTGGATGGAAGAGCAGCTTTGGCAGTGGCAAGGGAGGTGACACTATCACCAGCGGGCTTGAAGTCACTTGGACGCAGACGCCGACGCAGTGGAGCAATTATTACTTTGAAAACCTCTTCAAATACGAATGGGAGCTGAGCAAGAGTCCAGCGGGTGCGCATCAGTGGGTCGCCAAGGGCGCCGAGGCGGACATCCCGCATGCGCATGATTCGTCGAAGCGCTTGGTGCCAACCATGCTGACCACCGACCTCGCGCTGCGTTTTGATCCGGCGTATCAAAAAATTTCGCGTCGTTTCCTAGAGAACCCTGCGGAATTTGCCGACGCGTTTGCGCGCGCCTGGTTCAAGTTGACCCATCGCGACATGGGCCCGCGCGCGCGTTATCTCGGCGCCGATGTGCCGAAGGAAGAGTTGATTTGGCAGGACCCCATCCCGGTGGTGGATCATCCCTTGATCAATGATGCCGACATCGCCGCTCTTAAGGCGCAGGTCTTGGCATCCGGGCTCAAGGTTTCCGAGCTTGTTGGCACTGCGTGGGCATCGGCCTCGAGCTTCCGCGGATCCGACAAGCGTGGTGGCGCGAATGGCGCTCGCATCCGTTTGGCTCCGCAAAAAGATTGGGCGGTCAATGATCCCGAGCGCTCGGCCAAGGTGCTCAAGGCCCTTGAGGGCATTCAGGCATCGTTCAACAGCGCGCAGAGCGGCGGTAAAAAAGTTTCGCTGGCCGATCTCATTGTTTTGGCCGGATGTGCCGGTGTTGAGCAGGCCGCGAATAATGCCGGTGTTGAAATCAAGGTGCCCTTCACGCCGGGCCGCATGGATGCCTCGCAGGAGCAGACCGATGTCGAATCGTTTGCGGTGCTTGAGCCGGTGGCCGACGGGTTCCGCAATTACCAGCACGCGAAATTCTCGGTATCGACCGAAGAGTTGTTGGTCGACCGCGCGCAGTTGCTCACGCTCACCGCTCCGGAAATGACCGTGCTTGTCGGCGGCCTGCGCGTGTTGAATGCCAACAGCGGTCAGTCGCAGCACGGTGTCTTCACCAAGCGTCCGGAGGTCTTGAGCAACGACTTCTTTGTGAACCTTCTCGACATGGCCACCGAGTGGAAGCCGATTTCGAAGGACGAAGATGTGTTCGAAGGACGCGACCGGAAGTCGGGCGAACTCAAGTGGCTTGGCACCCGCGCCGACCTTGTCTTCGGATCCAACTCGCAGCTTCGCGCTTTGGCCGAAGTTTATGGATGTTCCGATTCTGGCGAAAAGTTCGTTAAGGATTTCGTGGCGGCTTGGAACAAGGTCATGAACCTTGATCGCTTCGATCTCGCGTAAGCAAACATCTCGACAAAAAAGCCCGCATGGTGATGCCATGCGGGCTTTGTTTTTTTATGAGTTTGATTTTTACGAATCAGGCTGCCTTGTTGTCATCGATGGAGCGATGAACGAGTGCGCCGATGATCGCGCCGGCGATCGGTGCGGCCCAGAACAGCCAGAGTTGTGAGACGGCCCAGTCGCCGACGAAGACTGCGACCCCGGTGCTGCGCGCGGGGTTGACCGAGCAGTTGGTGATCGGAATCGTGACCAAGTGGATGAGCGTGAGTGCGAGGCCGATGGCGATCGGCGCGAAGCCTTGTGGCGCGCGCTTGGCGGTGGCTCCGAGAATGATCACGAGGAAGAAGGCTGTCGTGAGGACTTCGGTTATGAAGCAGGCAACCATCGAGTAATTGTCGGGCGAGTGGGCGCCGAAGCCGTTCGATGCAAAACCGCCGCTGAGGCTGAAGCCTTCCTTGCCGCTTGCGATTAGGTAGAGCGCACCACCTGCGGCGATGCCGCCTGCGACTTGGGCTATGATGTAGGGGACGAGGTCCTTGGCATTGAAGCGTCCGCCGATCCAGAGGCCGATTGAAACCGCTGGGTTGAGGTGGCAGCCCGAGATGTGGCCGATGGCGAAGGCCATGGTCAGCACGGTGAGGCCGAAGGCAAGTGAGACGCCGGCGAGTCCGATGCCGACATCGGGAAATGCGGCGGCAAAGATCGCGCTGCCGCAGCCCGCGAAGACAAGCCAGAAGGTGCCAATGAATTCTGCAATGTATTTATTCATGTGGGTGTATGTATGGGAGCGTTGCTAGTATTTTGGTTCCCTCGCGGAGGAGTTATTTCCGCGTGAAAATGAGACCCGGGTCGCCGGGTGGGCCGCCGGCGAGCACGAACTTCAGTTCGTTGTCCTTGGGCTGTGAAACAGTGGCGGTCATTTGGCTTTCCTTGGCATCGAGGACAAGCAAGCCGTTGTCGTTCATGCTGAAGTCGCCGCTGAACTCGTTGTTTTGGTCGCCTTTTTTGAAGGACCAGATGAATTTTCCATCGTCCTTGAAGACCAGAGAAACCGTGCCCGCCTCACCTTTGTCGGAGACCCATGCGCCGCTGAGTTTTTCGAGTGGGAGGGCGGGTTGTGGGGCGACTTCTTTTTCCGTGCTTGGGTCGGTGGGTTCGTCGCTGCCGCTTTGTGACGAGGCCTTGGTGAGGTCGCGCAGTTGGGTCGAGACCGAGTCGGCAGGCTGAAGCTTGGCGGCTGCTTCAAATTCCTCGGCGGCTTCCTCGAGGTGGCCGCAGACCATGTGGTGGTAGCCGAGAAGGAAGCGTGCGTCGGCAGCGTTGGGTTTGCCTTTGCTGTAATTTTTGAGCGCATCGAGTTGGCTCAAATAAGTTTCCTGCGAGTCGTAGAGGGCGATCATCGTCGACCAATCCCAGCCGGGTCCGCCGGCGAGGACCGGGTTGAGCACGCCGGCGGCTTCGGAGAATTTGCCGAGGGCGAAAAGGATGAGTGCGCGGTATTCGTGGAGCGCGCCATCGCCGGGGGCTTCGGCGATGGCCTTGTTGGCCGATTCGTGGGCGACGAGGTAGTTGCCTTGCTTGAAGGCCGCTTGCGATTCGGCGATGAGCGATTCGGATTTTTGAGTGATCCTTGCCGTTTCATCATCCGCCTTCGGTGCGGTTTTCGCGGCGACCACGGTGATCGGTTCCTGATAGGTCACGACTTGGCGATCGACGACCGTGATTGGTTGGACCGGGTAGGGGTTGCGATAGCTTTGATAGCCGCAATCGTAGATCAATTTGCCGAGGCTCCATCCGACGAGGCCCCAACCGATGGCGTTGGCGACATTGTTTTGCTCGACCACCACATAGCCGGGCCATGGGCGATAGCCGCCGTAGTAGGAGAAGTAGGGGCGGCGATGGTAATAGCTGCTGCTCCATCCGCAGTTCCATGATCCGCCGTACCAAGGGCGCACGGTCGGGCGGTTCCACCAGGGGTTGTAGCCCCAGTAGCGTCGGTCGGTCGACCAGTTGACGTTGTTTTGGAAGTTGTTGTTGATCTGGATTTGGTTGTTGGTCTGGTTGTAGATCGGGCGGTTGATCGATTGGTTGGAATCCCACCATGGCCGGGTGGTGGGGCTCAGCTTGGTGCCGGTGTTGGTTGCGTAGTTGAGTTGCGGGCGTTGGACCGGGCGCGAGTTGATGCCGGGTCGGGTGACGGGCTGTTGCGGGGCGGGCTTGGTGGCGATGCTGGGAAGCGTCTGTGGTTTTTGCGGGCGCGGGTAGGTGACTTGTCCGGGCAGGGCTTCGGGGCGAACCTGCGGGCGTTGTAAATTTTGCGGGCGCTGTAAATTTTCCGGTCGGTTCAAGGTGCCGGGTGTCGGGCGGTTGGTGATGTTTGGGCGAGTTTCCGGGCGTTGGAAATTTTGCGGGCCTTGTTGGATTTGCGGTGCCGGGCGGTTTTGCGGGCGATTGAGTTGTGGGACTTCGCTGGGTGCCGGGCGATTTTGCGGGCGCTGGATTTGCGGGGCGGGTTTTTGGCTTGGGCGTTGGATTTGGTTCAGCTCGGGGCGGTTGATCGGACGCGGTGTGGGCGCGTCGATTCTCGAATTCGTGATCGGGTTGCGTTTTGAGTGCTGCTGCGGGTGTATGTTTGGGCGTTGAGCGCGGTTGCCGCGATCGCTGCGGTCGCCGCGATCAAATTCGCGGGCCGTGGCACCCGTCATGAGCGTGAGCATGCAGGCTGGGACAAAGAGGAAACTGGTGATGGATTTCATGATCGGATTGTGTGAAAAATTATTTTTCGGATGGTTTGGCCTCGGTGGTTTCGTCGGCATCGGGTGGCCGTTTCACGACGCGCACCGATCCATCCGGCAAGGAGTTGCCGCCGATGGTTTGGTCGCGTGTGGACCAAGTGTAGTGTTGGAGTGATGGATCTGGTTCGATCGTTTGGGTTGAGTGGTTCACTTCGCCATCGGCGGTGACGCCTGTGGTGCGCAGCAGCCAGCCGCTGCTGTTTTTCGTCCACTGCGAGATCATGTGTCCGCCGAACGAGTCGAAGGCCCATGAGATGTAGTTGTCGCGGTTGTTGTTCCAGCCGATGCGGTAGGTGCTGCTGGTGTTTTCCTCGCCAGCCATTTCGGTGACCGCTTTGCCATCGATGAAGGGTCCGTCGTCACTCCACTTGAAGGTGAGGAAAGTGCGCAGGCCGTTTTTCTCGATGATCCAGTCGCCGATCAACCACTCGAGCGGCAGGAGTTTTTCGCTGGCGGGTGCGACATCCTCGATTTCGTCGCGGATGCTGGCGGTGAGCCATGATCCGTCGTCCTGTTGCATTTGGGTTGAGGTGTAGTGGTGGGAGATCACTTCGCCGGTCGGGCGGGTGACATGGAGCGTGCCGTCCTCGATGGCGAGCTTGGGGGTGACGAAGCGGACCGAGCCCGCCTCGAGGGCTGCGCGCGGGCGCTTTTCGCCGGAGAAGAGGTCGGTATAGAATTGCTGGATTTCGGGGCGACCGGAGACGATTTCGCCGGAGCTGAGGATGATTTCGCCTTCAGGGATGAAGAGTTTGGCGATCGCCTCCGCGTTGCCTTCGTTGTGGGCGTTGACGTAGGCCTGCGCGTTGGCGGCGAGTGCTTCGAGAGAGGCCTTGTTGGGGTCGGCGTCCTGGCTGCGCGCGCTGGCGAGTGACAGCAGCAGCATGGCGGATGGGAGAGCGAATGATCGGATCATGGAATGACTTGGGGTGACGCTGCGGGTTAACCGCGCTTGTGTTAGACTATGAAGTTTTTTCATCCTTAGGCAAGCCCTCTGGCGGGTTGTTTTTTGCGGGGTTCACCATGGAATCAATGGTGGGAGTATGATGCGCGGGTTTTTTTTCGAGTGGTCCTTGGTTTCCTCTATGGCGGTGGTGATTTGATTTTCGAAATCAACATTGATGCGGCTTTTTTCCTCCTGCGTGATGTGCGTGAGCTGACGATAAGGGGTGCCGGTGGCGGGGTCGACCCGTGTGATGTAGTGTTTGACCTCCTCATAGCGGACATATTCCCAAGTGGCGGTTTCGCCGGCTTCGGTTTTGCGGTTGCTGGTTTTGGTGGGTTTGCCGAGGACGCGGGAGACTTCATCCATCGTCATGCCGCAGGCGATTTGGCCGGCGGCGATCAGTTCCTGGACTTGGATTTGGCGCTCATAGAATTGTTTGAGTTTGGTGGCGAACTCTGGATCTTCTGGGGAAAAGGCCCATGGCGCGACCCAGCCCGCGATCCCATCTCTGCGTATGTTCATGCCGCGGACGCGGTAGACTTTATCGGTGATGGCTTCGATGCGTGCGACTTGGTTGGCGGCGAGGGTGCCGAGCTGATGTTTGCCTTCCTTATCGGAAAAGATCGGTGCTTCCCGGGTGACCTTGAGTTCGAGCGGTTTGACCTGTGCCTGTTCGAGGTAGACCACGCCGGGTTCGGAATCGAGCAGCGACTTGCGAGGCATGCGCTTCACTTCGGCCTCCAGCGGGAGCGAGAGGAGGAAAATCAAGAGAGTGGCCAATGCCTGTCTCATGAATGGCACTTTAGACAAAATTTCCAGAAACTGAATCTTTTTTCATTGGGTGATTCGGAGTTGGACGCGGGCGGTGGCTGTTGCAAACTCAATGCATGCAATCTGTGGGTCCGCTTTCCGAAAAAATGTTTGAAATGGCCAAGCGTTACACGCCAGGCGGGGTGAATTCCCCAGTGAGGGCGTTTCGCAATGTCGGGGGTGAACCCTTTTTTGTGCGTCGCGCGGCGGGCAGCCGGATTGAGGACATCGATGGCAAGAGCTACATTGATTACATCGGCTCGTGGGGACCGAACATTTTGGGTCATGCGCCGGTGGTGATCACCAACACGATTCATGAGGTCGCCAAGAGCGGGATTTCATTT
>CAIVXP010000179.1 GCA_903909905.1 Akkermansiaceae bacterium | reverse complement strand
GGTCGGGACCGATGACGATGACCGAGCGGCCCGAGTAGTCGACGCGCTTGCCGAGAAGGTTTTGGCGGAAACGACCGCCTTTGCCCTTGAGCATGTCGGAGAGCGACTTGAGCGGACGGTTGCCGGCACCAGTGACAGCGCGGCCGTGGCGGCCGTTGTCGAACAAGGCATCGACCGCTTCCTGAAGCATGCGCTTCTCGTTGCGGATGATGACCTCCGGGGTCTTGAGGAGCAGGAGGTTCTTGAGACGGTTGTTGCGGTTGATGACGCGACGATAGAGGTCGTTGAGGTCGGAGGTCGCGAAACGGCCGCCTTCGAGTGGAACGAGAGGGCGAAGGTCGGGCGGGATCACCGGCAGAACGGTTTGCACCATCCATTCGGGGCGCGACTTGGAAGCGGCAAAACCTTGCGTGATTTTTAAACGCTTCGAGAGCTTCTTCTTGTTCTGCTTCGAGCGGGTGGTGCCGAGTTCTTCCTCGAGCTTGACGGCAAGTGAAGCGAGGTCGAGTTGCTTGAGCAGCTCTTGGATCGCTTCGGCACCCATCGATGCTTTGAAGGAGCCGTCGCCGTATGTGTCTTCGGCTTCACGCAGTTCGTTTTCGGTGAGCAACTGGCCGCGTTCGAGAGCGGTGTTGCCGGGCTCGGTGACGACGTAATCTTCATAGTAGATCACGCGCTCGAGTTGGCGCGCGCTCATGTCGAGCATGAGGCCGATGCGCGATGGCATGCACTTGTAGAACCAGATGTGCGAAACTGGCACAGCGAGCTCGATGTGGCCCATGCGCTCGCGACGGACGCGGCTGAGGGTCACTTCGACGCCGCAACGGTCGCAGACAACGCCCTTGTGCTTGATGCGCTTGTACTTGCCGCAGGCGCACTCCCAGTCGCGAGTCGGTCCGAAGATCCGCTCGCAGAAGAGTCCGCCTTTTTCCGGCTTGAAGGTGCGGTAGTTGATGGTTTCCGGGTTTTTCACCTCGCCCTTGGACCAAGAGCGGATGATTTCCGGTGACGCCACGGTGATCGAGACCTGATCAAAGGCTTCGGGGCGTTCATCGACACCGAAGAGTTCGCGAAGATTGCTATCGACATTCATGTGCTTGGAAATGTTGGGGGTTGTGGTTCGCGGGGCTCAGGTTAGAGGGTGAGGTCATCGAGTGAGTAGTCGTCAAGGCCGCCGGTCATGCCGGAGCCGTGGGTCGATCCCTTGCGGCCCGGTCGGACATCGAGGCCGAGGGACTGCATTTCCTTGATGAGGACGTTGAAGGATTCGGGCGTGCCTGCCTCGAGGTTGTTGTCGCCTTTGACGATCGCCTCGTAGATGCGCGTGCGGCCTTGGACATCGTCGGACTTGACGGTGAGAAGTTCCTGCAGCGTGTAGGCGGCGCCGTAGGCCTCGAGGGCCCAGACTTCCATTTCCCCGAAGCGCTGGCCACCGTACTGCGCCTTGCCTCCGAGCGGTTGCTGGGTGACTAGCGAGTAGGGTCCGACCGCACGGGCGTGGATCTTGTCGGCAACCAAGTGGCCGAGTTTGAGCATGTAGATGTAGCCGACCACGACCGGGTTGTGGAATGCTTCGCCGGTGCGGCCGTCGTACAGAGTCGACTTGCCGCCGGTGGTGCCGTCCTTGCCGTCGCCGATCCAGGTGAATCCGCGGCCTTCGGGTTCGCCAGCCTTGCGTGGGCGGGCGGTGCCGTTTTCGCCGCCACCGACCATGGTGACGCCGTCGACTTTCTTGGCCTCGGACATGAAGTTCCAAATGACCTCTTCCTTGATGCCGTCGAAAATCGGAGTGGCAACCTTGAAGCCGAGTGCCTTGGCAGCAACCCCGAGGTGGGTTTCAAGCACCTGACCGACGTTCATACGCGAAGGCACGCCGAGCGGGTTGAGGCAGATGTCGACGGGCGTACCGTCGTGCAGGAAGGGCATGTCTTCTTCCGGAACGATCGTGGCGACAACGCCCTTGTTTCCGTGGCGACCGGCCATCTTGTCACCGACCGAGAGCTTGCGCTTGGCAGCGATGAAGACCTTCACTTCCTTGATGACGCCGGGATCGACTTCGTCACCGGACTCGAGCGAATCGAGCCTGCGCTCACGGTCGGTGTCGAGCTCTTGGAAGCGGCTTTCAAAGGATCCGATGATTTCCAGGATCTTGTTGCGAATCGGCGATGGGTCGATCTCGATGTGATCGTGCACCGATGCTAACTTGCGAAGCAGGGTCTTGGTGATCTTGCGGTTCGCAGGAATGATGATTTCGCCGGATTGCGCGTTGACGACATCGAGCGGGATTTTCTCATTGAGAAGGATGTCGGACAAACGATCGGTGAGGTCGTCGGTGAGTTTGTCGGCCTTCTTCTTGTGCTCGTCGTTGATCTTCTTGAGCGTCTTCTTCAGCTCGTTCGGATCGACCTTGTCTTGGCGCTTCTTGGCGAAGCCGCTTTGCGAGACGCGGACGTCCTGGACGATGCCGACGCAGCCGGATGGCACGCGCAGCGAGGTGTCCTTCACATCGGCGGCCTTCTCACCGAAGATCGCGCGCAGCAGGCGCTCTTCGGGAGCGAGTTCCGTTTCCGACTTTGGAGTGATCTTGCCGACGAGGATGTCGCCGGGCTTCACTTCCGCGCCGATGCGGATGATGCCGTCGTGGTCGAGGTTGCGGAGAGCTTCTTCGCCAACATTCGGAATGTCGCGAGTGATTTCTTCCGGTCCGAGCTTGGTGTCACGGGCGGCGACATCGAATTCCGAAATGTGGATCGAGGTGTAAACATCCTCTTTCACGACCTTTTCGGAGATCACGATGGCGTCCTCGAAGTTGTAACCGTTCCATGGCATGAAGGCCACCAGCACATTGCGACCGATGGCGAGTTCGCCGTCTTCGGTGTTCGGTCCGTCGGCGAGCACTTGGCCCTTCTTGATCTTCTGACCTTTCTTGACGATCGGCTTCTGGTTGATGCAGGTGCCGGCGTTCGAGCGCATGAACTTGCGCAGAGGATAGGCCATGATGCCTTTGGCGACATTCGACTTCACCGAATCCGGATCACTGAGGAATTTCTCTTCGGAAACCGGCATGCTGCCGTCGGGTGTCGTAACGATGATTTCCGCCGTGGCGGCGGCAACGATGCCGTCGGCTTCGGAGACCACCACCGCACGCGAATCGCGAGCAGCTTTCGCTTCGAGGCCGGTGCCGACGAGTGGTGCTTCGGAAACGAGAAGCGGCACACCTTGGCGTTGCATGTTCGAGCCCATGAGCGCGCGGTTCGCGTCATCGTGCTCAAGGAAAGGAATCAAGCCTGCGGCGACCGATACCAACTGCTTGGGCGAAACGTCCATGTAGTGGACATCGGTTGGCAGCGACTCGATGAACTCACCACCCTTTTCACGGGCGGTGATGCGCTCGGTGAGAAATCCGCCTTTCTTGTCGATCGGGTTGTTCGCCTGGGCGATGAGGAAATTTTCTTCCTGGTCGGCAGTGAGGTATTCGATCTCGTTGGTGACCTTGCCATTGCGCACCTTGCGGTACGGCGTCTCGATGAAGCCGAACTCGTTGATGCGTGCATAGGTACACATCGAGTTGATCAGACCGATGTTCGGACCTTCCGGTGTTTCGATCGGGCAGATGCGGCCGTAGTGCGAGGGATGAACATCGCGGACTTCGAAGCCAGCGCGATCGCGGTTGAGACCGCCCGGTCCAAGTGCCGAAAGACGGCGCTTGTGGGTGAGCTCGGCGAGCGGGTTGGTCTGGTCCATGAACTGCGACAGCTGGCTGCGGCCGAAGAAATCGCGGACGACGGCGGAGAGCGCCTTCGGGTTGATCAGTTTTTGCGGCGTCATGCCTTCAATATTCACATCGAAAAGGGTCATGCGCTCTTTGACCAAACGCTCAGTGCGGGCGAGGCCGACGCGGCACTGGTTGGCGAGAAGCTCACCGACCGCACGCACGCGGCGCGAGCCAAGGTGGTCGATGTCGTCAATGACGCCGTCGCCTTTCTTGAGCTTGAGGATGTAACGCACGGCGGCGAGAAAATCCTCGGGCACCATGATGCGTTGATCCGAGTCGACGGTGATGCCGAGCTTTTGGTTGATCTTGTAACGGCCGACGCGGGTGAGGTCGTATTTCTTCGCATCGAAGAAAAGACGCTTGAGCAACGCGCGGGCATTGGCGGCGGTCGGCGGATCGCCGGGGCGCAGCTTGCGGTAGATATCCTTAAGTGCGGACTCCTCGTCCTTGGCGGGATCCTTGCGGAGCGACTTGAGAAGGATTTCGTCCTCGCGACCGTCGATCACCTCGACGCTGCCGTGGCCGAGTGCGACCAACTGACGCACGATGCCGATCGTGAGCGGCTCGTAGGCCTTGGCCACGACCAGCTCGCCGTCGAGGATGTCCTCGAAGGGCACTTTGTGGCCGAGTTCGCCTTCGTCCATCTTGTCGCTGAGCTTGAGGTTTTCCAGCGAGTAGAAATGGGTGACGATGTCGCGGTCGGTCGGATAGCCAAGCACGCGCAGGAAGGTCGTCGCAAGGAACTTGCGGCGACGGCGGCGGCGATCGAGATAAACGTAGAGCAGGTCGTTGGTGTCGAACTGCACTTCGAGCCATGATCCGCGGTCGGGGATGATGCGGAACGAGTGGAGCAGCTTGCCGTTGAGGTGCTGCGAAGTTTCGAAGCAGATACCGGGCGAGCGGTGAAGTTGGGAAACGATGACGCGCTCGGCGCCGTTGATGATGAAGGTACCGCGGCGGGTCATCATCGGCAGCTCGCCCATGTAGACGCGCTCCTTCTTGTTGCCGGTCTCGTCCTTTAGCTTGAAGGTCACGTAGAGCGCGGCGCTGAAGCTCTCGCCGTTGCGCAGCGAGTCGAGCGAAGTGATTTTCGGGTCCTCGATATCGTAGGTCACGAAGTCGAGCTCGATTGCTTCGTCATAGCTCTTGATCGGGAACACCTCGCGGAAAACCGCTTGGAGGCCGGTGTCTGTGCGCTCGCTGGGAGCAACTTCCTTCTGGAGGAATTCGTCATACGAGCGGCTTTGAACCTCGATGAGGTTGGGAGGTTCGATTACCTCTTCAAATTTTCCGAAATAGAGACGGTCGGCCATGGCAGTGTTTGGGGGTTCGGATGACAAGTTGAGCCCGAGCCGCGAACGGTCTCAGGCAGTTAGAATTCAGTTGATGGGAGAGTGGATCGGAATCGGCGCGAAAGCCCGGGTTTGCATTGGAATCTCGCGTCGGTTCCGGTGAGGGAAAGTTCCCGGAGCGGAGTGACTCCGCCCCGGGAAAAATCCGTTTTTGATTACTTGAGTTCGACCTTGGCGCCGGCTTCTTCGAGCTTCTTCTTGGCACCTTCCGCAGCGTCCTTGGCAGCGCCTTCGAGGACTTTTGCGGGAGCACTTTCGACGAGCTTCTTCGCATCGGCAAGACCAAGTCCGGGGGCCACTTCGCGCACCGCTTTGATGACGGCGATCTTGTTGGCTCCGGCGTCGGTGATGACGACATCGAATTCGGTCTTTTCTTCAGCGGCCTCGGCAGGTCCGGCAGCAGGCCCGGCAGCCATGGCGACCGGTGCAGCGGCGGAAACGCCCCAGGTTTCTTCAAGTTTCTTAACGAGGTCGACAGCTTCCAGAACGGTGAGCTTGCCGAGTTCTTCTACGAGTGTGTCTATGTTTGCCATTTTGTTTGTTTCTCCAGTTCGGTATCGTCGCCCCCAAAGCCTTCGGGGATTTCAGTGCGGCGGCCGCCGCTCCGACGAGGAACCATTGTGTGTTCGGGCGGCAGCGGGAGTCGCCAGCGCCTTCAGTTCAGATTGTTTATTCGGCGGCAGCGGGTTCTTCGGTTGGGGTTGCCGCAGGTGCTTCGTCGATTGCCGCAGGTGCTTCGGCGCTTGCCGCTGCGGGTTCGGCGCTTGCCGCAGGTGCTTCAGCGCTGGCGGCTGCGGGTTCGGACGAAGGAGTGCTGTCTCCATCGGGATTGTATTTCGCTTGGACCACGCGGGCGATGCGCGAGGCCGGCTCGAGGATCGTGCCGAGCAGTTGCGAGAGGACGGACTCGCGCGACGGGATGTCGGCGATGGCCTTGAGTTTCTCGCCGTCGAGCACGGCATTGCCGAGAAGACCGATTTTCATCTCGGGCTTCTTGAATTCCTTTTCAAAGTTCTTGATCGCCTTGGCGGCGGCGAAGACTTCGCTTTCGCCCATGACGAAGGCCGTCTGGCCGACGAGGTCGTTGCCGATGTCTGGGAGACCCGCTTCGGCGAGCGCCTTGCGCATGTAGCTGTTCTTGGCGACCGTGCAACGGGCACCGCTGGCGTCGAGGCGGTTGCGAAGCTCGGTGAACTGCTGAACGGTGAGGCCGGTGTAATCGATGACGATCAGGTACGGCGATGCGTTGACGCGATCCAGCAGGCTGTCGATGATGATTTTCTTGTCGGGATTCATTTTCGTGTGGCGTTACCGGTTCAGGCCGAGGCTTTGGTGTAGGTGGAGGCTTCCAGCGGGATGCCGGGCAGCATCGAGGCGGCGAGGGTCACAGCCTGGATGTAGTTGCCTTTGGCGGAAGCGGGTTTGGCACGCACCACGCTGTCGACGAAGGCGCGGGCGTTTTCCTCAAGTTGCTGGGGTTCGAAACCGGCCTTTCCGATCGAGCCGGAAACATTGCCGTTCTTGTCGAGTTTGTAGTCGACGCGGCCGGCCTTGACTTCGCGCACTGCCTTGGCGGTGTCGTCGGTGACGGTGCCGGTCTTCGGGTTGGGCATGAGGCCGCGGGGACCAAGCACGCGGGCAATCTTGCGGACTTCGGTCATCGCATCGGGAGTGGCGATGGCGGAGTCGAAATCGGTGAAACCGTCGAGCACCTTCTTGATGAGGTCATCGTAGCCGACATGTTCCGCGCCGGCAGCGATGGCAGCTTCGGCGGCGGCGCCTTGGGCGAAGACGGCGACGCGGACATTTCTGCCGGTGCCGTGGGGGAGTGAGACCGAGCCACGGACCATCTGGTCGCTCTTGCGCGGATCCACACCGAGGCGGAACGAGAGCGTGACGGTCGGCGTGAACTTCGGTGCCGGGAATTGTTTCACCGTGCTGATCGCATCGGTGAGCGAGTAGGACTTGCCGGCCTGTACGAGGGCGGCTGCCTGTTTGTATCGTTTGCTGCGTTGTTTGGCCATTGTTCTGGGGGTTGGCAGTTCGATCGGATCCCGCATTGACGAGACCCTCCTGCGGGTGCCGTCGCCCCCCTTGCGGGAAACGGCGGCTGAGATTGCTTACATGCCTTCGATTTCGAGTCCCATCTGACGGGCGGTGCCAGCAAGGATGCGGGCGGCGGCTTCAGGGTCCTTGGTGTTGAGGTCGGGCATCTTGATTTTCACCACATCCATCAGCTGGGCTTTGGTGATTTTTCCGACCTTGGTCTTGTTGGCTTCCTTTGAGCCCGAGGCAAGGCCGGCGGCCTTCTTGAGCAGGTTGCCGGCGGGTGGGCGCTTGGTGACGAAGGTGAAGGACTTGTCCTTGTAAACCGAAATCACGACCGGAAGGACATCGCCCGACTGGCTTTGGGTGGCGGCGTTGAACTCCTTGCAGAAGGCCATGATGTTGACGCCTGCCTGACCGAGTGCCGGACCGACCGGTGGTGAGGGGTTGGCGGCGCCGGCGTTGATCTGGAGCTTGATGATTTTGGTTACTTCCTTGGCCATGGTGAGGGGGTGTTTGCTTTAGGGAGAGGGGTGAGTGGTTGGTTCGGGGCGGAGAGTCCAGAAAAATATCATTCGCGCTCGACTTGCCAGTACTCCAGCTCGACCGGAGTGCTGCGGCCAAAGATCGTGACCGACACGCGGAGCTTGCCGCGCTCGGGGTCGATTTCCTCGACGATGCCGCTTTGGCTCTGGAAGGGGCCGTCGGCAACCTTGACGGTGTCGCCCACTTCGAAACTGATCGCCGGGCGGACGCTTTCGCCACGCTCCTTGATTTGTGAGAGCATGGCATCAACCTCGCGCTGGCGCATCGGCGCAGGGCGGTCTTTGGTGCCGGCAAAGCCGATCACACCCTCAGTTTCCTTGATGAAGAACCAGGTCTTCTCGACGAGCTGGCCATCTTCGGTGCTGAGGTTCATGTTGACGATGATGTAGCCCGGGAAAAACTTCTTGCGGGTTTCGGTCTTTTTGCCGCCGCGGACTTCCGAGACCATTTCGGTGGGAACGAGGACCTCGCGAATGGCATCGCCCATGTCTTCGGCTTGAGCATTGCGGAGGATGCGGTCGCGTACCTTGCCCTCCTGGCCGGAGAGCACTTGGACGACGTACCATTGGTCGCGGAAGCTTTTGTTTTCGGACATGATGTGAAGGAAAATGGTGTGATCAGGCGACCGGTATCAACGGCCGAGGTTGGTGAAAAATCCGACGATGAGGATGTGGAGGAAGTCCCAGAGTTGGACAAAGGCCGCCAGCAGGATCATGGCGATGAGCACCACAATCGTTGAATCGACGAGCTCCTTATATTTCTTGAATCCCTTGGCCTTTGGATCGGAGTCCCATGGCCAGCTTGCCTTGCGCAGTTCGCCTTTCACTTCTGAAACAAAGCTGGAAAGCGAAGCCCACTTCAGCACGATGACGATGAGGGAAATCGCGAGCAGGGCGTAAACAATGCCGGAGGAAATCCAGCTGCCGCCAATTTTTAAGTGCTCGAGGAACTGCATGAAGATGACTGAAATCGATGGTTGGAGGGAGTGGCACGGCAGGAGGGACTCGAACCCCCAACACTCGGTTTTGGAGACCGATGCTCTACCAATTGAACTACTGCCGTTTTGAGGCGAATCGGGGGCACTCCGTTTTTAACGAAGTGCCCCGGGATTCGAGAGACCGGCACACACTCCAGGTGGGAGCGGGAACCGGCATTGCCTGTGGTTGATTATTTGAGGATCTCACCCACGCGGCCGGCGCCGACGGTGCGGCCACCTTCGCGGATGGCGAAACGCATGGTCGGTTCCATGGCAATCGGAGTGATGAGCTCAACTTCCAAGTTCACATTATCACCTGGCATCACCATTTCAACTCCGTCCGGAAGCTTGATGCTGCCGGTGACGTCGGTGGTGCGGAAGTAGAACTGCGGACGGTAGTTCGAGAAGAACGGGGTGTGGCGGCCGCCTTCTTCTTTCGAAAGAACGTAGATCTCGGACTTGAAGATCGTGTGACCCTTGACGGTGCCCGGCTTGGCGATGACTTGGCCGCGCTCGATGTCGGTCTTCTTGAGACCGCGGAGAAGCAGACCGCAGTTGTCACCGGCGCGACCTTCGTCGAGCAGCTTGCGGAACATTTCGATGTCCGTGACGGTGGTCTTCTGGGTATCGCGGATGCCGACGATTTCGACTTCCTCCATCTTCTTGATGATGCCGCGCTCGACACGACCGGTGCAGACGGTTCCACGACCTTCGATCGAGAACACGTCTTCGACGGGCATGAGGAAGGTTTTGTCGATCGGGCGCTCAGGCTCGGGGATGTAGGAATCCACAGCGTCCATGAGCTTCATGATGTTTTCCTTCTGGGTGGCATCGCCGTCGAGGGCGGCCTTGGCCGAACCCTTGACGATCGGGATGTCGTCACCTGGGAATTCGTAGGAGGAGAGCAGATCGCGCACTTCCATTTCAACCAAGTCAAGAAGTTCTTCGTCGTCGACGAGGTCCACCTTGTTCATGAAAACCACGAGGGCGGGAACGCCGACCTGGCGGGCAAGAAGGATGTGCTCGCGGGTTTGCGGCATCGGGCCATCGGCAGCGGAGACCACGAGGATCGCACCGTCCATCTGGGCGGCGCCAGTGATCATGTTTTTCACGTAGTCGGCGTGACCGGGGCAATCCACGTGCGCATAGTGGCGCTTGGTGGTTTCATATTCCACGTGGGCGGTGTTGATGGTGATGCCGCGCTCGCGCTCCTCGGGAGCGGCGTCGATGTCCGCGTAGCTTTTCTTCTGGGCCAGGCCCTTTTCCGCGAGGGTGTTGGTGATCGCCGCGGTGAGGGTGGTTTTGCCGTGGTCAACGTGGCCGATGGTGCCGATGTTGACGTGCGGCTTATTGCGCTTGAATGCTTCTTTTGCCATGGTGGTTGTTGTTCTGCTTGAGACTGCTGAGATGATTCGTGATTGCCCTGGAGCTCGCGGGGGGAATTGAACCCCCGACCTCATCCTTACCAAGGATGCGCTCTACCCCTGAGCTACGCGAGCGATGTGATGTTTCACCCTACCTTCGACCCGACAAAAACACCGCGACCGGTCCGTGAAAAATGACGGGACTGGACGCGGCACCCCTGACAGGTTGTGGGGAAGAGCGGGCGGACCTTAGCAAAGCCGACCACCCTGTCAAAAAAAAACTCAATGAAAAGGAAAATTCTTCAAAATCCTATAAAAACCCTTGGTCGAGCGAGTCTCCAGGGGTGGCATCGGTGTTACGGAAAGCCGAAGCGACAGACTCCCGAATTTCCAAGCCCGCGTCGTCCGGGGCAGCAACGATCCGCCGGATCTCCGCCCCGTTTCACGTTCTGCGGGTTACTTGGTGAACCGGAGATGGGCGAGACGCGGCAGCCAGTCATGCGACTTCAGATTCGCTTTGAACTCCCGGTAGCGCCTTCTGGCGAACATCACCCCGGGATTCAAGCGCCAGTAGAACGACTCCGGAATCATCTGCCTCGATTTGATTTGCAGGCAATTGTCCACCACGTAGTTGAAATAGACCGCATCGGAAAAATACTCCTCATGAGCCTGGCGGGCCAACCGTCCCATTCGTTCGAAATCCGCTTCATGTTCCGACACGATGGATTCGATTTCCCGAAGGTGCCGATCTTTAATGATGACGGACAATTCCCTCCATCGCGGTCCCTCCGGGAAGATCCATTGGTCCGAGGCGATCACAGGCGCCACTCCCAACCGGAGCGACTCAAAGAGCCGCAGGGAACTGGCTCCGGCACCGCGCGGACACAGTGAGAACTTGGACCGCAAGAGCGTGTCGATAAAGTATTTTTGCCGCGCTGATTTGTCGTGATCCTCCCGCTCGTCCCACAAATCGAACTGCGAGGAATCTTCAACCAGGATGTCCGGACGTTCAAAATGCATCTTGAAAATCAGATTCCGCATTTTGTCCGAGTTGCGCCCGATGAATGAAAACAGCAGTTGCTTGCGGGCATAATCCTGATCCGACGGCCGATGCGCGAGGCCGTATGGGTTTTGAAATTGAAGCGGGTAGGCGGTGTAGGACCCTGAGCGCACCCGTCCGGCCCCGAGCAATGACTTGCGTCCGGAGGCATAAATCCCCCGATTCAGGATCAATGGATGGTCCTGATCGGAAAGCGAAAAGCACCGGTTCGGCCAACGGTTGATCAGTTCGTTTGCCAGGATCTTTTCGCCCCAGTTTTCTTCCCTCACGTTGCCAATCAGGATGATCTCCGCCAGCTCGGGATCCGCAACCAGCTCATGCCGCTTGTCGGAAAGTTCATAGAATTTCAGCAAATTGATCTCGTGAGCTCGCCAGGCGCCTGGCCCCGTTTCACACGATGTCACGAAAACTTTGATGGTTCCGGCCATGGGGGGAGGGATGGGGATGAAAAACCTGTGTCTGGAACGCGGGTTCCAGATTCAGCATTCGGACGATGACTGAAGGGTTATTTACCGAATTTTAATGTGTCCAAGGGAGAGCCGTGTCAACCCAGCCTCCCTCAGGAATCCTGATGTGGCACGGCGAAAAGGGCGTCCGCGTAAGTGACGCCCCACTGTTGGAAGTGGCTGACATTCGACATGCCGTAAAATCGAACCAGCCGGTATCCGAACTTCTCCAGATAGGCCGCAATCGGTGGAAAATACGAATGCCCGCCGTCCGCCTCAAAAAAGCCCACCTCACACAACACATAACTGATGCGCCTGCCCGATAGAGCCGCTTCCGCTCCTTGCAGAACCGCAAGATCCAATCCTTCCGTATCGGTTTTCAGCAAATCGACGTGTTGGAGCCGGCGGGTGGCGAAAAAATCATCGAAGCGGACCACCTCGACTTCGTTGCGTTCGCCATCGTTGCCAGTTGATGGAATCCCGGTGTTTGTGATAGAGTTCATCTGGCTGGTGCCGGAGGAGTAAAAGACAATGCGTTCGGCGGCATTCCCCAGGGCGAGATGGTGCCATTCGATTGCCGGATAGCGCGCCGTGTTGGATCGCCCGGATTCATAACTTGCCACCACGGGTTCAAACGAGTGGATCGAAGATCCTGGAAAAGCCCGATGAAAGCGCAATGCCGACTGGCCGACATTGGCGCCGATGTCGATCACGGTGTTGAACGGCCGTCCATTGTGGAGCGTCTTGATGTCTTTGAGCGGATCAACGCCCGACAATTTGGATGCTATCCGAACTTCAATGCCGGCCGATGCGAGGGAGGTCCGAAGGCAGCGTTTCAGTGAGTGTATCATACCGGGGGGCTAACAGTGATTCGGCGGCAAGGCATCATGTTTCCAAGGGCACCGTATTGCATCGCAATCCGGCACATTTTTCGCTATGAAAATAGCATGATTCGGCGCGCTTTCGCAAGATGAAACTGAGGGATCCCGGCAATCGCCCGAATCCGAACGATTGATAGATTCCGAAGATGCCGAAAACACCGGGCTTTGGGCGGGCGTTCCGCCCGCAGGGATCAGAAGCGGAATTTCCAACCATTCTTAACAATTATACAAATGGCACGTGCAATGGAAACGCAGAAGAACCCCCGGGCGTTTTCCAGATCGCCCGGAGACCGGTGTTCACCGGAGCAAAGTCGGCAGCTCGATTGGGGCCGGCCGCCAGGTGAGGCGGCGGCTGTTTCGAGGATTCGGGTTTCCACCGCGATGATCCGGGACGGAGTTCCCGCCCGAGGCACCCATGGAAAAATTAAGGAACCCGGTCCCGACCCGCCTTCGGGGTTGGCGGGCGGCGCTTTCTCGTTTAGAACGCCCAGCGATGGAGACACCGCGTGTGGATGGCTTGAACGTTTTGGAACTCATCGGCTGCGGCGGATGCGGCCGGGTTTATCGTGCCGAGGACAAAACCGGGACACTGCTGGCGCTGAAAATCTTCGACGAATCCGCGATCCAACGCAAATTGCTCGAAAAAATGTCGCTGCGCCTTGAAGCGGGCGGGTGGCCGAACGGGGTGCTGCCGGTGGTTTCCGCGGAATTCAAAAACTCTCCGGCATTCCGGGTCGCCCCGCTGGCCGCCGACAAGCGGGAGGATGGAGCGTGGCTTCCCCGGAGCCTGCAACACCGGTTCGCCGAGCATCCGGGGCTGGATTCCTGGAAGCTCGTGAAGTCGCTCGCACGGGCTCTCGCGGGAATGCACGAGCGGCGCGTCGCGCATGGCAATTTGAAACCCGGCAACATCCTGTTCGACGAAAACGGAGAAGCGCTGCTCACCGATTGGACCTTGGGAAACATGCCCGGCGTGATTCGCTTTCACTTCACGGACGCGGTGCTCTATCAGCCCCCCGAACAGCTCAGGGATCCGTCCGGATATCTTCAGGAGGCAGGCTACCGGTGGGACGTGTTTGCGTTCGGCGTGCTGGCCTTTCGGATTCTCACGGGGCGCTTTCCGCGATGTCATGATATCTTCGATTACGTGGCGCCGCCGCCGGGCGAGACCCATCGTGAGGATTTGAAAGCGGATCTGTCGAAGGTTGCGAAAAACCTCGAAGGCCATCCGAACACCGTCTGGCCCGACGAGGCCCGGAATCTCCTGGAGGCTGGTTTCCGCGGGTGGATCGACCGCTGTCTGGCGCTCGATCCGATGAAGCGCCCGGCCACCATGATGGAGGTGGCCGCGGCGTTTGAAACCGTGGAAAAAGAGACGGCCGCGGAAAAGGAGCGGGACGCGCTCATCGATCAACGCCGGAGGGCGGAACGGCGCACGTGGAGGGCGCTTTTCGGGATGGGGGCGGTGGCGGCCGTGGCGCTGGTGTTCGCGGGATTGTGGCAGCTTGTGGGGTCCCAACGGGTAATGGAACGGAGCAAACACAAGGACGAGATCCGGGTTTTGAGCGTGGCTTCCACGGCGGCCCTTCTCGCCAAGGACTCGGCCGAAGCGCGGTCCGCCCAAGCCGTGCAAACCCTCGCCTATGAACGCGAACTCTGGTCCGCCCGCTTGGAAGCCTCGCGCCTGATCGGCGATCGGTTGTTCGCATGGGCGATGGAGAAGGGGCACCGGCGCCTGCCCCCGCTCGATGGTCGCGAACTGCGCCTGAAACGCCTGGAGCGCTATTTCGAGGATTTTCTAACGAGGACGGCGGACATCGCCGATCTCGCGGACGAACGGGCGAGGGTCCGGATGCAACTGTCGGAAATCTCGCTTGCCGCCGGTGACGCGCCCGGCGCCACCCGCAGGCTGGGCGAGGCGCTGCACGCGTGGTCGGCCCTGCCGATGGATGCCGATCTGAAATTCCGCGTGGCGACCAACTCGCTGTTGTTAGCCCTGCTGCTGCAGTCCAACTCCGACCCCGAAACCGAGGCGGCGTTTGCAACCGCGCGCAAGGCGTTCACCGATGTGCCGCGTTCCGATGTGGACGCGGAGCGCATGGATCAACTGCTGGCGATTCTTGATTTTCACGAGGCCAAACTGCTTGCCGCCCGCGGCCAGGACACCAAGGCGCTGGAACAATTGATGCGGGCCACCCAGACCCTCAACCGGATCGCCGACCAACGGCCTGACGCCGCCATCCTCAGATCCGAACTCGCGGCCTGTTATCTATCATCCGCCACGATTCTCGAAGGCATCGGCAGCCTGGGCGACGCGCGCGAGGTGCGCACGCTCGCCTCGGAGGAACTGGCGAAACTTCTCAAGGAACAACCCGCCGACCCGGCGCTCCGATTGGATCTGGCGGGATGTTACGGGGCGATGGCGGAAGCGGCGGTGCTTTCCGGAGACATCACCGGGGCGGAGACGCTCTCGCGCGAGGCCATGAAACTGTTGGACGGGCTGTTGATCGAGCAGCCGGACCATGCGGAGGCGGTGTCCCGCAAAGCGGCGCAACTGGGCCTGCGTGCCGGAATCCGCCGCGACCGCGGGCTTTCCGCCGAGGCGATGAAGGATTTCGACGAAGGCATCCGAATGTTGGAAGGAATCCGCGTGTCGGCGCCGGACAACCCGATGGTTTCCTATCGGCTCTCGCTGTTATGGTGGCAGAAGGGACGCATGCTTGGAATGCTGGGGAAACGCGACGAGGAGGTCACGCTGATCCGCAGGGCGCGGGAAATGCTGAGCCGCCTCGAGATCGAACGCGCGGCGTCCGGTCCCCGTCCCGAGCAGTTGCAGCGATCCGGCGCATATTTGTTAGGCGATCTCGGCCACGCCCTGCAGCTGGCGAACCGCAAGGCCGACGCGGCCCGCGCGTTTTCGGACGCGGTGGCGCTGTGGGAGAGTCTGCTGGGATCCCGCCCGCAGAGCGAGGAATACAGCGAGGGACTGACCTGGTGCCGCCAGCGTGTGGCGGACCTCAAGTGATGCCGGTTGGATCGATGCGGGCGAACACGTCCGCGGGCGTGAGACCGGCTTCGCGCAGGGCGGCGATGGCTAACGAGTCGCAACGTTTCGCGAGGCGTTTGCCGTGTTCGTCGAGCATCAGCGGGTGGTGCAGATAGATCGGGACCGGCAGATCCAGAAGCGCCTGCAGCAGGCGGTGGACGTGGGTGGACGGGAACAGGTCCTCGCCCCGGGTGACGTGGGTGATCTGTTGGAACGCGTCGTCCACGACCACGGCGAGGTGATAGGCGGGGCCGATGTCCTTGCGGGCGAGCACCACGTCACCCAGCAGATCCGGGTTCGCGGTGGTGGTGCCGAAGCGGAGATCATGGAAAGCGAGAGGGCCTGCGAGCGAGGCAGCCAGGCGCGAGTCCAGGCGCCAGGCGCAGGGCAGGCCGGATGCGAGTTTCGCCTGTTGCTCTTGAGGCGAGAGCTTGCGGCAAGTCCCCGGATAGGCCGGGCCTTCGGTTCCTTGCGGCGCCGCGGCCATCGTTGCCCATTCCTTCTGGATTTCCCTGCGCGAGCAGAAACACGGATAGACCATCCGGTTTTCCCGCAGCCGGGCGAGCGCCGCCTCGTAGGCGGCGGAGCGGCTTGTCTGGCGGAGCGGCGGCTCGTCCCAGCCAAGGCCGAGCCATTCCAGATCCTCCTCGATGCCCTGATAATACGCCTCCCGCACGCGCGGGGCGTCGATGTCCTCGTGACGGAGCAGGAACTTTCCACCGGGTGTCTGGCGGGCCAGCGAATGCGCAACCCGTGCCGCGAGGGCATGGCCGAGGTGCAGCCGCCCGGTGGGGCTGGGCGCGAACCGTGTGCGGACGAGCATGAGCGGTTTTCGCACGGCGGGTGGCGTTCCGCAAGGGCCGGGCGATCGCAATTTCCCGCCATCACAAATCCGGCGGATCCTGCGGGTGCCGGGCGATTTGATGGCGCAAATCCACCCGCTGGCGGGTTCACCGGATATTGCCGAAAGCCGCGCTTCGATTTGCAGTGGAATCGCGGTGATTGACGGCGGGCCGCGACGCGATCCTAATGGTAGCGGATCAAAGTAATCCGTCATTCAAGCAACCAACCATCCAACCCACCTCTTATATGAAAGACTTCCGCGCTCCTGAAATCCGCAACTTTGCGGTTACCGGCCACGCCTCGACCGGGAAAACCCTGCTTTGCGAGGCGATGCTGGTGTGCGCCGGCAGAATCACCCGTGCCGGGACCATCGAGCAGGGCGGCACGGTTTCCGATTTCCATCCGGATGAAAAGGAACACCATCAATCGATCCACGCGACCGTAATGACCGCCGAGTGGCTGGGTCGTGAATTGAACATGATCGATTGCCCCGGCACGCCGGATTTCATCAGCGAACCGCTCAGCGCCCTGCGGGTGGCGGACTCCGCGATGATCGTGATCAGCGGCGTGAACGGCGTGGAAACCGGAGCCGACGAAGTGTGGGCCGCGGCCGGGGACTATGACATCCCGCGGTTTCTGGTCATCAACATGCTGGACCGCGAACGCACCCGCTTTGACGAGATCTTCGAAGAGGCGCGCGAACATTATGGTGCGCGGGTTTTCCCGATGACCGTGCCGGTGGATGCGGGCCCGGATTTCACATCGGTGCTCGATGTGATGCGCTCGGAAGTCATCACCTTCGCCGCGGATGGCAGCGGGAAATACGAGGAGAAACCCGCGGAAGGCGCGCTCAGGGACCGCGTGACCGAGCTGCACCGGCAGTTGATAGACATGGTGGCGGAGTCCGAGGACGAGCTGTTGGAAAAGTTCTTCGAGGCCGGCACGCTCACCGAAGAGGATCTGCGGGCGCACGTCCATGAGGCGGTGCAGAAGGGATTGGTGGTTCCGGTGTTCGCCGCATCGGGCGTGAAAAACGTCGGTGTGTCGCGGATTCTGGATTTCATCGCGAAATATGGCTCGTCGCCGGAGGACCGCGCCACGGTCGCCGCGAAATCCCCGGATGGTCATGACGTGACGGTGGCCTTGAACGATGGGCAAAGCGTGGCCTTCGTGTTCAAGACGATGCACGAAACGCATGTCGGCAACCTGTCCTTCTTCCGGGTTTACAGCGGCGATGTGACTTCCGGATCGGAGTTGATCAATGTGAACCGCGGCGAAACCGAGCGCATCGGCCAGCTCTATCGCGTCAACGGATCGTCCCGCGAACCGGTCAGTTCGCTGCATGCCGGCGACATCGGCGCGGTGGTGAAACTGCGGGCCACCCGGGCCGGCGACACGCTGTGTGCCGCCGCCCGCCAGGTCACCCTGGATGTGGTGGATTTCCCCGCTCCTAACACCCGCGGCGCCCTGGTGGCGAAATCCCGGGCGGACCTGAACAAACTCGGCGAGGGGCTTTCCGCGCTGCGGGAGGAGGACCCGACCTTCGATTTCCACTTCGATCCGGCGATCGGCCAGACGATCGTTTCCGGCCAGGGCTGGCTGCAACTCCAGATCATGGCGGAGGAACTCAAACGCCGCTTCAACGTGGATGTGGATCTGGTGGAACCGCGGGTTTCCTATCGGGCCACCATTTCCGGGCACGGCGAATCCAAATACCGCCACAAGAAACAAACCGGAGGCGCCGGCCAGTTCGCGGAAGTGTGGATGCGCGTCGAGTCCCTGCCATCGGAAAGCGGCGTGGTGTTCACGCAATCGCTCGTCGGCAGCAACGTGGACCGCGTGTTCGTGCCGTCCGTCGAAAAGGGCGTGCAGACCGCATGCGCCAGCGGCCCCTACGGCGGGTTCCCCGTGACCGATGTGAAGGTGGACTTTTACGATGGCAAACAACACCCGGTGGACTCCAAGGACATCGCGTTCCAGATCGCCGGCAAGGCGGCGTTCAACGAGTCGTTCCTGATGGCCCGGCCAAAACTGTTGGAGCCGGTGATGGAGCTCCGTGTCAAGGTGCCGTCCGATGCCGTCGGCTCGGTGCTGGCGGATCTATCGGGAAGGCGCGGCCGGATCATCGGCATGGAATCCGAGGGTCGCTTTGAAGTCGTCGTCGCGCAGGTTCCGCAGGCCGAGCTCTATCAGTATTCCAGCCAGCTCCGCGCGATCACCGCCGGCCGCGGCCGCCACAAGGAGCGTTTCGACCGCTACGAGGACGTGCCGCGCGAACAGGAGGCGAAGATCGTCGCCGAACACGGACGGAAGACCGAGGAAGAGTGATCGCAGCCCTGAAGCGGCGTCTCCGTGAGTGCCGATGGTTGCCAATGGCTTTGTTAATAAAGGGAGTCTCCAACTGTCATCGGCGCGCCAGCCCCAATAAGGAGCAGCGACGTCTCGTCCCGTCCCCCGCGGCCCAAGCATGATCGCCATTCCGATTCGATCGCCGAACCGACGCACCGGACGGCCCGGAGAGACCGCCCCTGCCAGGTGATGTGGCGCACGCCGCGCAGGCAGGGATCGACCTCCGGGCGGTCCGCGAGAATGGGAAGTGAATGACCGACCATGGAGGGATTATCGAGCTTTTCATGGGCGGATTCATTCACTTTCCATTCGCCTGACCGTTACGGAGAACAGTCCCTGCCATTTTTAAGTCAGCCTCTCAGGTGAGCGGCGCTCCGGCAAATGGCTTGTGCCTGCGAACGATGTCCTTGTCAAAGGTGGCGAACCTGCTGGTGCCGTGGTCCCGGCAGGTGCGCACGATCAGTTCGTCCGCGAGATCAGCTCCCGCACGCAGGGCCTTGAGTGAAGATCTCAAACGATTTTCGTTTTCAAACGTGAGGTTGTGGATGGTGGCCAGGCGGGCGAAGGCATCGGCCACTTCCGTGCCCGTCCAGTCATAGAGGCTGCGCAGTACCCAGTCCGTCTCCGCCAGGACCAGATCACACACGAAGAACATCGCACGCTTGCGGTTCAGCATTTTCAATACGATTTCAAACTGGCCCTCATCGTCCTGGGTGAGATAACGGACGAGGACGTTGGTGTCCAAAGCCGTCATGGCTTGGCTCGTTCCAGACGTTTCCGTGCCATGCTTTTCACCGCAGTCTTCATTTCGTCCACGGATTTGGCGGGTGTGGTCTTTGGCTTGCGGGGAAGGCTGGCAGCCACGCTGGCGAAGGTGCCGGTTTTCGCCGACAGCAGAACCCGCCCGTCCGCTTCGAATTCATAGATCAGTTGATCAGACGGCCGCAGTTTCAGGGCCTCAATCACCGACTTCGGAATTGTAGTCTGGTGTTTGCTGGTAAGGGTGGACCGTGTCATGCAAGGAAATTGGCCCGATTCCTTGGCGGAGTCAAGGAGGCGGTATCGACGGCTATTTTCTGAGCATGCTCTTCACGACAGGGAGTGTCGTGGCTCCTTATGCCGCGCAGGGCCGGACTTCGTTGCGGATGGCGTCGCCCTTTTCGCGGTCGGCGCGCATGACTTCGCGATCGAGCTGGAGATTCATCCACATGCCGGGGGTGATGCCGAAGAAGGCGCCGAGGCGGAGATTGGATAGGATTCACTGCCATCCCACAGACCGGGCGCGGCGCGCCCTGAGCCTTGAGTTTACAAGGCCTTAAGGTCGTTTCGGGGAAATGGCGATTGCGACTTTTTTGCGAGCAGT
>CAIVXP010000178.1 GCA_903909905.1 Akkermansiaceae bacterium | reverse complement strand
CCTCGAAGTCGATGCCGAGATCGTTGGTGCCGGAGATGAGGCCGGGGTCGACGCGGCCGAATTTGCCGTCGTTTCCGGGGTAGTGATAGGTCCAGCCGAACTGCCAGCCGACGACGCGGGCGCGGACAGGGTTGAGGTTTTGGACTTCCTTCCAGCTATCGGTGCGCTCCGCCCATAGGGGGAAGGCGAAGCCGAGTAGGAGGACTGCCTCGATGATGATCACGCCGACTTCAAGGTGGGTCGAGAGGTGGCTTTTGACGCCGTGGTAGGAGGCCTTTGGGTTGTTGCGGTGCCAGAAGCGGACGATGCAGTAGAGGAAGAAGAGCGTCCAACCGATGAAGAGCGCGAACATGAACCAGTGGACCACATCGATCATGTGGTCGACCTGGCCTCCATGGGCGGAGAAGTTTTCAGGAATGCCGAGAAATTTTGATGGGCTCATGGGTGGGAGTTGCGGTGTGAGAAGATGAAATGGCGGCAGAGATCAGCCTTCGTAATGATCGTTGAGGGAAGGATCGAGGTGTTCCTTTTCGCGTTTTGCGATGCGAAACATGAAAAATGCGACCGTGCCGAGCATGGCGAGGATGACGATGAGCAGGAAAAAGATCGACCATCCGGCAGCGTCGCCACCGCCCTCGATCATGGATACGCGGCAGGTTGAGCAGGCGAGCATGGGTAGGTGGATCATGGTGTTTGTTGGTGGATTAGTTTTCGAGTCGGCGGGTTTTGCGTAGGAAGTAGGTGCCGTAGGCGAGCATCAAGATGAGGCCTGCGATACCCGTGATGCCGATGGTGCGAGTGAGAGTGGACTTTTCATCGGACAGCAGGAAAGACCAGAGTGTGAGGAAGGCAAAGAGCAGCGAGCAGACGGTGACGAAGACGAGGTGGAAGTTGCGGAGCGACATGGTGGTGGCGTGGTGATGTTAAAGAGCCATCGGTTTCACGGTGGTGCCTTTGGAGTCGTAGAAAAAGTTATCGAAGATCGGGTCGAATTTCGCGAGGGCGAACAAAGTGAATAGAGCGATCACGAAAACGATACCGGAGCCGAAGATCCAGTAGACCGCTTTTTTCTCGTGATTGAGGTGCATGAAGATGAAGGCCACGAGGGCGGCCTTGGTGGATGCGATGGCGAGCCCGAGGATCGCGTCCCATGCATCGAAGCCGTGATGGCCGACATCGAGGGCGGGCACGGTGGCGACGAGCACGGTGAGGACGGTGCCGATGAAGAGTACGGCGCCGACAAAGAGGTAGGTGCGGATGGATTTGCGGACGGCTTCGGGGGTGTCGGCCATGGGATGAAGGAGGTGGTGGTGAAATTGGGAAGTTGGATTACATCAAATAGAAGATCGGGAATGCGAAGATCCAGACCAGGTCGACAAAGTGCCAGAAGAGGCCGCCGACTTCGACGCGGTTGGCGAGCCATTCGGGGTTGGTTTCGTACATCTTGCGTCCGAAGAACAGGTAGTAGGAAAGCACGAGCGCGCCACCGATCACGTGGAGGCCGTGGAGGGCGGTAACGGTGAAGTAGATCGCGTAGTAGGTGTTCCAAGCGGGGGTGAATTTTGATGCGAAGCGGATTTCGTTTCGTGGGACCGAGAGGTGCGGGAAGGTGTGTTTCGCTTCGCGGCCGTGGTAATCGGGCCCCATGAATTCTTCCTTGATCTTGACCTTTTGTTGATCGCGGTTCACGCCGTCGGCTTTGGCGACGAGGTCCTTCCAGCCGATGCGATAACGTTCCTTGGCGGTCGGTTCGCGTTTTGGTTTGCCGGTTTTTTCATCGACGCCGTATTTCTCGAGAAGTTCCTTTTCGAGGCGAGCGGTTTGGAGTTTGTTCCATTCCCATGCATCGCGAGCGGACTCGTCGTTCTTGATGAGCCAGGAATTTTCGATCGCAACGATCGGGTCGATGCCCTTCTTGACCGCCTGCATGGCGAGGTGGCGAAAGTCGATGGCATCGACATAGTGGAAGACCATCGGGCTATCGAGGAGTTTGCCTTCGACGGCGGTGTCGTCGCGCAGGCGCGATAGCGTTTCGCCGTGTTTGATGTCGCGTGGTTTGAAGTCGAAGCGTGAGGGCGGGTCGACCTTGAAGGCGACGGAGGGGATCTCGGTGAGGAGTTGCGGTCCGAGCGCGGCGGTGTCGATGTTGACGCTGGAGGAGATTTGCCATCCGCGTTTGCCAGGGTTTTCGGCTTTCGCGTCCTTCCATTCCTGGCGGAGTGCGCTGGTGCGCAGCTTGCCGTTGTGGGCGCGGGCAGCGAGGTGGGCGGTTTTGATGCGTTCGAGGAGCGCTACGCTGAGTTCATCGCCGGTCTTGGCGATGGTTTCGGCGGGTTGGCCGGGTTTGGTCACAGCACTGATATCGGCGCTGAGGAGAATCTTGGAGCCGCGGTGTTGGGCTTGGGTGAGGCATTCCTCGATCCATGGTTGGTGGAAGCGGACCGTATTGTAGGTGAGTCCGCTGGTTTCGATGAGGATGCGGTTTTCCTCGATTTGTTTGCCGTGGTGGTCGAGGACTGGTTTGCCGTTTTCCTTTTCGTAGCCGAGGTGGCCTTCAATGACCGTGTAGTCCTTGAGGCGCACGCCTTGGTGGTGGAACTTCACATTGTACTCGATGCCCTTGAAGACCATGAAGATCGCGGCGCAGGCGACGGTGATGCCCATGAAGATCTTGAAGCGACCCCAGTGGCCGAGTTTGAGCGATGCCCAGGCAAAGACCACCGTGACCGATGAGCCAATCAGGATGAAGGTGTTGATGAGGCCGGGGAGGACTGGCAGTGTGCGTTCGGGCCATGGGTAATCGGCGCCGAGGCGGAGGAAGACATAGGCGGAGAAGAAGCCGCCGAAGAGCATGACTTCCGATGCAAGGAACAGCCAGATGGCGATCTTCGAGTTGAAGAGGCCGGTGTCCTTGCGCGGTTGGACTACGAAGGGAATTTCCATGGAGAGGGGTGGCTTGATTGAGGTTGTCGGTTTATTTGGAAAAAACCGGAATCAATGTGAGGGCTTGGTGGGGGCTGAGGAGTCGCTGCGTTTGGGTTCTTCCCATTGCGGGATGAAGTCCTCTGCGTGATCCGGGCGGCTGTATTCGTAGGGGCCGCGGTAGACGGCGGGTTCGAATTCGAAATTTCCGTGGCCTGGAGGTGTCGGAGTGGCCCACTCGAGGGTGGTGGCATTCCATGGGTTGTCGCTGGTGACCTTGCGACCGATTTTCCATGAGCTTAGAAGGTTGATGATGAAGGGGATTTGAGCGAGGGCGAGCGTCCATGCGCCCATCGACATGAGAATGTTCATATCGATGTATTGGGCGACCGTGTTGCCGAAGACGTTGGTGCTATCGGCGGCCTTCGAGAGGTAGGCATCACCACCGTTGTACCAGCGGCGGTGGAAGCCGGCCATGCCTTGCAGGAGCATCGGGAAGAAGATGATGTTCATGCAGATGAGGCTCGGCCAGAAGTGCAGCTGGTTGAGGAAGGGGCTCATGAAGCGGCCGGTGATTTTCGGGTACCAGTGGAGGATGCCGGCGAAGAAACCGAAGAGGATGCCCGGTGCCACGACATAGTGGAAGTGGCCGATCACATAGTAGGTGTCGTGCAGGTGGAGGTCGGCGAGGTTGAAGGCGAGCGGGAGGCCGGTGAGACCGCCGATGCCGAACATCGGGATGAACGCGCAGGCCCACATCATGGGTGGCGTGAAGCGAATCGAGCCGCCCCAGAGTGAGATGAGCATGGCGGTGATGATCACCACGGACGGCACGGAGATGAGCACGGTGGTGGTTTGGAAGAAGGTCGAAACTGCCGGGCCCATGCCGGTCATGTACATGTGGTGAGCCCACACGATGAAGGAGAGGAAACCGAGCACGAGGACCGAGTAGACCATCGATTTGTAGCCCCAGAGCGGCTTGCGGGTGTGGACGGGGATGATTTCCGCGACGCAGGCGAAAGCGGGCAGGAGAAGCACATAGACCTCCGGGTGACCGAGGAACCAGAAGAGGTGTTGGAAGAGCAGTGGTGAGCCGCCGCCGGAGAGATCGGCGAGGCCTTCGCTCTTGGTGAAGAGGCCGGAGGGCATGAAGAAGGACGAATGGGCCACGCGGTCCATGAGTTGCATGATGCCGGCGGCTTCGAGCGGCGGGAAGGCGAGCAGGAGGAGGAAACCGGTGACGAGCATCGACCACACGAAGAAGGGCATGCGCATCCAGGTGAGGCCACGGGCGCGGAGGTTGATGATGGTGGTGATGAAGTTCACCGAGCCGAGCAGCGAGGAGGTGATCAGGAGGACCAGGCCGATCAGCCATTGAGTTTGGCCGGCGAGCCATTGGTTGACGATTTGGCCATCGGCAAATCCGGCGAGTGGCGAGTAGTTCGTCCAACCGGATTTCGCGGCGCCGGACTCCATGAAGAACGAGGCGCACATCACGAGGCCACCGGCGAGGTAGATCCAGTAGCTCATCATGTTGAGGCGTGGGAAGGCCATGTCGGGAGCGCCGATTTGGAGCGGGGTGACGTAGTTGCCGAAGGCGCCGAAGCCGAGGGGCACGATGCCGAGGAACACCATAATCGTGCCGTGCATGGCGCCGAACATGTTGTAGGTGTCGCCGGTGACCTTGCCGTCCTGGAGCCAGCGAGCTTTCCAGTTGTCGGTGAAGATCCAGCTCATCCACTCGGGCAGTGGTTGATGCGGGTAGGCGATGCTCCAGCGCATCACCATCATCAGGTAGAAACCGAAGGCGAGGAACAGCAGGGCGGTAATGCCGTACTGGATACCGATCATCTTGTGGTCGGTGG
>CAIVXP010000177.1 GCA_903909905.1 Akkermansiaceae bacterium | reverse complement strand
TGATGGCGATGATGCCGTCCTTGCGGTAGTTGCGGAAGTCGTTGAGGGCGGTTTTTTTCACCTTGCCTGAGCGGGTGGCAAAGAAAACGAAGCCCGCATCTTCGCGGAAGGTGATGTCGTTGTTGGCCTCGTCGGTAGTGCGTTCGAGGCGGAGCATCGCGGCAATTTTTTCCTCGGGCTTGAGGTTGAGCACATTGCGGATGCTGCGTCCGGTCGAGGTGCGTGATCCTTCGGGGAGTTCATAGACGCGCTCGACATAGACGCGGCCGGTGTTGGTGAAGAACATCAGGTAGTCGTGCGCTTGGACTGAGAACAAATGTTCGATGAAATCGTCGGGTTCGCCCTTGGCGGTGGACTTCGTTTCCATGCCCTTGAGGCCTTTGCCGCCGCGGCCTTGCAGGCGGTATTCGGTGGCGGGCGTGCGTTTGATATATCCGCGATGCGAAAGCGTGACGATCATCGCGTCGTTGGCGATCAGGTCCTCGATGGCGACTTCGCCGGCCTCGGCAAGGATTGGGCATTTGCGCGGGGTGGCATGTTTGTCGCGGATCGCGCGAAGCTCGTCCTTGATGATGGTGAGCACGCGGACCTCGCGGGCGAGGATGTCGAGCAGGTCCTTGATGTCGACGAGCACGCCATCGTACTCCGCCTTCACCTTGTCGCGCTCCATGCCGGTGAGTTGGTAGAGGCGCAGTTCGAGGATCGCGTTGACCTGGCGTTCGGAGAACACATAGCGGTCGCCTTGGATGGCGGCTTGCGAGCGGATGAGGATGCCGAGTGATTCCGCGTTGGCGGTGGAAAACTGATAGGCGGCGAGGCGTTCGCGGGCTTCGTCGCGGTTTTTCGAATCGCGGATGATCTTGATGAAATCGTCGAGGTGGCCGAGCGCGAGGAGGAAGGCTTCGAGCAGTTCCGCGCGTTCTTCGGCCTTGCCGAGAAGGTAACGCGTGCGGCGAATGACAACCTCGCGGCGGTGCTCGATGTACGCGTCGATCGCTTCCTTGAGTGAGAGTTGCTTTGGGCGATTTTCATGGATCGCCAGCATGTTGACGCTGAACGAGGTTTCCAGCGCGGTGAGTTTGAAGAGTTGGTTGACGATCACCTGCGGGCGGGCGTCGCGTTTCAACTCGATCTCGATGCGGGTTTCTTCGTCGGAAAGGTCGCGCATGCCGGAGATGCCGGTGAGGGATTTTTCATTCACCAGTTCGGCGATGCGCTCCTGGAGGGTCGCGCGGTTGACGCCGTAGGGGACCTCGCGGATGACGATGAGAGATTTGCCGTTTTCGTTTTCTTCGATCTCGACCTTGCCGCGGAGGCGCATCGAGCCGCGGCCGGTGGCAAAGTAGCTTTCGATGCCACGGATGCCGCGGATTTCGGTGGGAACCGGAAAGTCCGGGCCCTTGATGTATTGCATCAGCTCGGGCAGCGTGATGTCGGGCTTATCGATTTGCGCGCAGATGCCATCGATCACCTCGCCGAGGTTGTGAGGCGCGAGGTTGGTGGCCATGCCGACAGCGATGCCGGTGCCGCCATTGACGAGGAAGTTGGGAAATGCGGAGGGCAGGACGGTCGGCTCTTCTTGCGAGCCGTCGTAGTTCGGTTGGAAGTCGACCGTGTTTTTATCGAGGTCGTCCATCATCGCCATGCCGAGATGGTGGAGGCGGGCTTCGGTGTATCGCATGGAGGCGGCGGCATCACCTTCCACCGATCCAAAGTTTCCCTGACCATCGACGAGCATTTCGCGCATCGACCATGGCTGACCCATATTGACGAGCGTCGTGTAGATTGATTGGTCGCCGTGAGGGTGGAAGTTACCCATGGTTTCACCAACGATTTTGGCGCATTTGACGTGGGACTTGCCGGGGGTGACGCCGAGTTGGCGCATGGCGTAAAGCACCCGGCGCTGAGAGGGCTTTAGGCCGTCACGCACATCCGGCAGCGCGCGCGAAATGATGACCGACATCGAGTATTCCAGGAACGATTGGGAAAGTTCCTCGGCGACATTGATGGGCTTGATGGAGTCGTTGGACATGGCTTGAAAAAATAAGAATCACGCTTCCAGTGGATTCCAGACCTCGGCGAATCCGAAGGGCTTGAAGTGCTTGATGTTGGCGGTGGCGAATCGGGTGATCCCGTGGTGCAGCAAGGTGAATGCGATGCGGGCGTCGATCATTTGGCGAAAGCCCGCTTTGGTGTGGGCGGCCCACTTCCAAAGTTTTGGCGAAACCAGAGGATCATAATCGACGCATCGCCAATTCGGATTTTGTTTGAGGGCATCGCAATAGGATGCGGACTCCTTCGCGCTGTAGGGTTTGCGGAAGACTGCCGGATTGCGAAGCTGCATGTAGAGCTCGATGAGGATGAGCTCACAGAGAACGAACTCGTCGTCAAAGGCATCAAGTTGCGCAAAAAATCCGCACGCCTCCCGGTGCCGTGGCGAATCCGGATCCGCGGCATGGATGAAGAGGTTGGTGTCGGCGGTGAGCATGGCGGTCAACGAATGCGGGAGCGGTGCTCGATGGCGTCGGCTTCCGCGCGCGTGCTGGCGGGATCGATCAAATGCCCGCCGCTGCCGCGAAGAACGGGCATGGTCCACTCCGTATTGGTGTGAGCCGTTTCAGGGCAGGTCTGCACATAGGACTCCATGCCTCTGCGGATCAACTCGGCCACCGACCAGTCGCGCGCCTTGGCGATGCTGCGAAGGCGTTGGAAAAGGGGTTCGGGGAGTTGGATTTGAGTCCGAGTCATGATGTCAATGTAATGTAGGCGTCAAAGTGATGTCAAGTTTGGCAAATGACCATTGACCGATGCCTCACACATCCAAGTTTCTGACATTGAGTGCGTTGTCTTCGATGAAGCGTTTGCGGGGTTCGACGACGTCGCCCATGAGGACATCGAACATGCGGTCGGCTTCGACGGCGTTGTCTTCGTCGAGGCGGACGCGGAGGAACTGGCGGGTGGTGGGGTCCATGGTGGTTTCGAAGAGCTGTTTGGCGTTCATTTCGCCGAGGCCCTTGAAGCGTTTGATTTGGACGCCTTTGCTGGAGATTTCGAGGACGCGCGTGAGGATTTCGGGGATCGAGAAAAGCGGGGTGGCTTGCTGCTTTTCACCTTCGCCTTCGAGGAGTTCGAAGAGCGGCGTGTCGTCGGAGTGGAAGTTGCGGATATCGATGCCGGCTTCGGTGAGGCGGGCAAAGAGTTTGGCGATCGCGTGGGATTCGTGAAGCTCGTGAAGCACGGCGCGGCGCGAAACTCCTGGGCCGGCGGCTAGTTCATCGTCGGTTGGTATTTCGTCGAAAAGTCGCAGGTCGCGGTTGGCGTTTGCGTAATCTCGAAGCGCGTTTTCGTCGGCGAAATAGAGAACATTTTCGTCGTTCCCCTCGCGAATGCGGACCATGAATTCCACCAGGTGGCCATCGGCTCGGCGCGCCGCAAGGTAGTTGCGAAAGTCACCGCCGTTGCCCTCGATCGAGCGTGTGTAACGGGAGAGTGAGGAGAGGGTTTCGAGAATGCCTTTGAGTTCCTCGGCGGAGAATACGCGAGACCGATCATGGGTGCGGAGGATGACCTCGCTGGCGCCCAGCTCGATGAGGATCTTGTTGAGTTGGTCGTTGTCCTGGACGTATTCGGAGCGTTTTTTGCGGGTGACCAAATACAAAGGCGGTTGGGCAATGTAGAGGAAGCCGCGTTTGACGAGCTCCGGCATGTGGCGGCAGAAGAAGGTGAGCAGCAAGGTGCGGATGTGCGAGCCGTCGACATCGGCGTCGGTCATGATGACGACTTTATGGTAACGCACCTTTGCGATGTTGAATGAACCATCTTGGTCGCCGTCGCCGATGCCGG
>CAIVXP010000176.1 GCA_903909905.1 Akkermansiaceae bacterium | reverse complement strand
TCCTGTAGCGGGGCTAGTCCTAGGGCGCAATTGGGCGATGCGTGTGAAGCGCGGGTCGGCCGAACCAGACAGCTTCACAACCATTTGAGCTCATGACATTTCGATTTGCGAATATCGGCACTTTAGCCTTGGCGATTGGTCTCTTGGCCAACTGCGGAAACTCCGACCTCACCGTCATTCCGAAGTCCAAGATCAACGCCATCGTCAATGCCCGCGAGACCAAGCGCGAAAGCTTCCAAGTGGCGGGACCTTCCTCGCGGCTGATGTCCGCCGCGGTCGGCAAGCCACGCGACAAGCACGGCATGCCGGTCTACGCGTTCAGCGAGCGTCAACGCATCGCCCGCACGACGGCTTACACCTGCAGTGAGGACGATCACCTCGTCTATGGCAGCAAGAATGCCGCGGGCACGCATCTCCGCTACACCGACCGCGTGCGCAGCGCGGCCGCCGACTGGTCATTCTATCCGGTGGGTACCACCTTACGCATCAAGGGTCTGCCTCATCTTTATGTCATCGATGATTACGGTTCGGCGCTGACCGGTACCGGCACAATCGACATTTACAAGCCGAACAAGGAAACCATGAACATCTGGGGGCGCCGCAATGTGGAGGTGCAGATTGTCCAGTGGGGTTCATTTGCGCGCAGCGCGCAAATTTTGAGCGGACGCACCGGCTTCGAGCATTGCCGCAGGATGTTGGCCAACATTGTGCGCCAGCAGCCGAGTCTTGCGAGCGTGGCCAAGCGTTGAGTTTGGCTGCCGCGGCGTGTGCTGGTTCAAACGAAGCGCACTGCGTGCTTCTTCGAGAGTTTGAGCGTGTCGCCCGCCTGTGGTGAAACCGTAGCGGCCGGATCGGTGAGTTTCTCGCCGTTGAGTTGTACCGAGCCGCTTGAGATGAACTGCTTGCGCAGCTCGCCGTTGGATTTTTCCAGGCCGAAGGCGGATTTGAACGCGTGGGCGGTGAGCGCGAGCACGGTTGTTTCGGCGGTGAGATCGGTGAGGGAAATTTCCGGCAGCTCGGCGGCGGAGAGATCTTTTTTCGAAAAGCGCGTATCCCAATCGGCGCGAGCGGCGGTGGCTGCGGCTTCGCCGTGGTAGCGGGCGGTAAGTTTCTCGGCGAGTGACTTCTTGGCATCCATCGGATGACCCGACGGGTCGCGGGCCTCGCCGAGCAGGAGCGTGTAATAGCGGTCCATGAGCTCGTCGGAGACGCTCATCAGTTTGCCGAACATTTCCTGCGGCGGATCACTCACGCCGATGTAGTTGCCATAGGACTTCGACATCTTGCGCACGCCGTCGAGGCCTTCGAGCAAGGGCATCACCATCACCACTTGCTGTGCTTGGCCGGCTTCCTTTTGAAGGTCGCGGCCTACGAGGATGTTGAAAAGTTGGTCGGTGCCGCCGAGCTCGACATCGGCACGGATTTCCACCGAGTCCCATCCTTGCATCACCGGGTACTGAAGTTCGTGAAGGCGCACTTCCTGGCCGGCATCGACGCGGTTGCGGAAGTCTTCGCGCTGGAGCATTTGCTGGAGCGTGACCTTGGCGTTGAGTTTGAGGATTTCCTCGTAGGTCATCTTGCGAAACCAATCGCCGTTGTGGACGATTTCGGTTTTCGACTTGTCGAGGATCTTGAAGGCTTGGTCGGTGTAGGTCTCGGCATTGACGAGGACCTCGTCGCGGGTGAGCGGCGGGCGGGTGGCCGAGCGGCCGGAAGGGTCGCCGATGGTGGCGGTGAAATCGCCGATCAGCAGGACCGCTTGGTGGCCGAGTTCCTGGAATTGGCGAAGTTTTTCGAGCGCGACCGTGTGGCCGAAGTGAATGTCGGGCGCGGTGGGATCGACGCCGAGCTTCACGCGCAGCGGCCGTCCGAGGCTGAGTCTTTCAAGCAGTTCTTTTTCCGAAAGGACCTTGGCGCAGCCTTTGGTGAGGGCGGTGAGTTGTTGCTCGGGACTCATGATGAGAAAATTGCCGGGGGTGCGGAGATCGATTTGTCGAAGGCCACGGCGTATCAATTTTTACTTTTGAGATGCAGTTTGAGAATGCGCTTGAGCTCCTCCGATGCCCGCAGGTTGTTGGGCACGCTGTGATCGGAGGCTACGATCAATTCGGAGGCGACCGGCGCGACATGCGATGACCAGTATGGCACGACTCCATCGCTGCTGTTGGGTGTGTTGCCCTTGCCGCGATCGCCGATGACCGAGTGGAAAGTGATTTTTTTCGGCAGTGGCAATTTATTGAGCGCGACGGTGGCTGGCGCGCGCGGGGAGAGGCTGTCGATCGAGGTCGGCAGGTGCTTGGTAGCATCCTCGCCTTGGGCAATGTCGGTCATGGCGACGAGTGTGGCATCGAGCAGATCCAGCGTGAGGGTCTTGGGAAGCTTGATCAGTTTTGAAATCCAGTTTGAGAAAACCAGATTCGCCATCGGGCTGCCACGATGCGGCACGGCGAGGAATACCACACGCTTGGGCTCACTGAGCGGTTTGTAGAGCGTGCCTTCGCGGATCAGGCGCATGGTGGAATCGGAGGCTTTGATTTTGTTGATCGGTTTGTTGAACAAGGCCTTGTAAAGTTCCTGGCCCGGATCGGTGACGCTGGAGCGCGTGACGAGTCCGCCCATCGAGTGACCGACGATGACCATGCGGTTGAGTTTTTCGCTGCCACCCTTGCTGCGGGCGTAGGCGCAGGCCTCGTGCATCAGCTCGCGGAATTTCATGCTGCTGTAGATCCACGGATTTCCTGTCGGATAATTGTAGAGCCAGATCTGATAGTTTTCGCGGAACCATGGTTCGGGCGCCAGTTCGTTGATGACATTCTTGAACGCGTCGGGGCTTGAAACGAGTCCGTGAACGAGCACGACGGGGATTTTGTTGGGATCGTAGGGAGTGACGAAATAGAGGCCGGTTTCCTCGGTGAAGCGATCGGGCAGCAGTACATTTTGGATGACCAGATTGTCGAGGTCGCACATTTTCCAGTAGAAATCATTCGGTGCCGACC
>CAIVXP010000175.1 GCA_903909905.1 Akkermansiaceae bacterium | reverse complement strand
CTCACCGGAGTGATCCTGCTGGCCTACATCGTGGCGATTCCTGCCAACGAAATTGTCGTGCCCACGATTCTCATGCTCACCGTGTTGGTGACTGGTGCGGCAGGTGGTCAGGGCGCGGGCGTGATGTTTGAAACCGATCCCGGCAATGTGCGTGCGATCCTAGAAGCCGATGGGTGGACATCACTCACTGCGATGTGCTTGATGCTCTTCAGCCTCTGCCACAACCCGTGCTCGACCACGATTTACACCATCTACAAGGAAACGCGCAGTTGGAAATGGACGACGGTCTCCGCGTTGATGCCCTTGGTGGTGGGCTTTGTGCTTTGCGGATTGGTGGCGGCGTTGTGGCGGAGCCTGAGTTGAGAATGGGAAGTGGGTTCTCTATCCCGGTAGGGCGACGCGGCCCGCGGCGCCGATGCTATAAGAAGATTTACCGCAAAGCCGCAAAGGTCGCCAAGGGACGCGGAGGAGAAGAAATTGTTATAGCGGGGGGCTGCTTCAAGGGAGCGCGGGCATGCTGCCCGCATTGGCGTCTGCGGCGATGAGTCGGCACCGCAAGGCCGCGGCCGCGGTTAGGATCATCATCGCTGGCTCAATCGCTACTCCACCGGACTGGAGTTTTTTTGCCTGCTGGATGCCAAAGTCACGGAAGCCATCATTCTCCAGACGGGAGCAAATCACTGACTGAAGAGCCGGATGCGGGAGATCTGCAAGACCGGTTCAGAGGGAGAAGTGGGTAAAGCCATTACCTCGTGACTACCTCCATCTTTTCAGGGTCTTTTTTGCAAAATTTCTTTTTAGAATTGGCCGCTGAGTTTGCGGACAGTCCAGAAGGTGGCGAGGAGTGTGATCAGTGCAGCAAGGGTGGCCCAGTGGGACCAGAGCGGGGTGCGGGAGATGATCGGACGCGGTTCGGGTAGGGCCTTGATTTCGTTGATGAGTGAGGGGATTTGATCGGGCTGAATGATGCGACCGCGGGTGATGCGGGTGATTTCTTCGAGGACTTCCGGGCGTGCGGGTTGTCCGGTTTTTTCGATTTCCGATCCTTGGGCGATGAGGCTCGTTTCGAGCGGGTTGGATTCGTCGTTGTGGTTGGTGACGCGGAGTTTCCAAGTGCCGGGTTGGTCGACCTTGAAGCGTCCGCTGAATGATCCCCAGGTGGATTCCAATTTCTCGAGGCTGAGGCGCTGGCTGCGTCCGTCGGGTGATGTGAGGTCAACTGACACGCTGCCGACGCGTAGGGGTGAACCATCGGGTTCGAAGGCGTTGGCGTTGAGCGTGACCGTATCGCCGGGTTGCGGGCGTTCCGGATTGAAAAACACGCGCACGCGTTTGCCGGCAGCCATGTTGCGTTGGTAGGACATCCAGCGTGCGACTTGGCCCCAGAAGCGGTAGTGGTAGAGGTCCTCCACGCCGCGGCGCCAACGCCATGCCGAGTCGATGCCCATGAAGAGCACCTTGCCGTTGCCGGCGGATTTCGTGACTAGCAGAGGCGTGGCTCCGAACTTGCTGCGACTGTTGCCATGGACGGCGAGGACCTCGGCACCGGCTTTGGCTTTGATCACGGCGGCGTGCCAATGAAAGCCGGGAAGCTGTCGCCAGATTTCGGGGTTTTCCTCTTCGTTTTCTCCGAGGAGCGTGAGCAATGACGATCGGCCTTCGGAGGTGAGCGTGAGCGGCGCGGCGAGTGGACCGCGGATGCCGTTGCGCTGTGTGTCGTCGAGCACCACCGGCATCAGGTCGGCGAGGTCGGTATCGAGCAGTGAAAACTGATTGCCCTTGCTGCCGGGGAGGAAGACCACGCCGGAGGCTTGATTTTCCACAAGCCCGCGGATGAGCGTGCATTGTTCCTTCGTGAGCTGATTATTGCCGATGCCGACATCGCCGAGAAAGATCACATCGTAGGGTGCGAGGTCTTCGGGTTTTGAGGGGAAAGATGGGATGTAATGCTTTCCGGCACCGGGCCCGAGGGTGGGGTGAAACAGCAGGCATGAGAGTTCGACGCCGGGGTCGCGTGAGAGTGCGGTGCGAAGGAAGCGGAACTCCCAGCGCGGAAGGCTCTCGACGACAAGCACGCGAATTTTTTCCGGGCGGCCCGCGATGGAAAACTTGTGTGTGTTG
>CAIVXP010000174.1 GCA_903909905.1 Akkermansiaceae bacterium | reverse complement strand
GGTAAGAGGCGTCGGGCTTGGACTTTGACTCGAGATAGCTTTCCGAAAGTGCCGCCTCACGCGCGCGGACCATGCGTGCGATCACGGCTGGGTCCTGATCCCATTTTTGTTCGCGGGCTTGTTGGAGCACGAGCCGTTGAAGCAGGAGGGCACGGGCGTATTGGCCGAGCGCCTGAGGATTGTTGGCGGTGTTTGTGTCTGCGCCTTCGATTCCGGCAAGCGACTCGCGGAGTTGTTCGGTGGTGACCTCGATATCGCCGATCCGTCCGAGAACGGCTGGTGACTCGGCAATCAATCCTGTGACAGATGACAGAATGAGAAAAATGACGAGGCGCTTCATGGGCTGCATCGATATCATCAAGGCTTGATTTTATCGTTTGTTGCCGCGATGCGGTTTTCCACGATGCGATCCTTGTACCCCTGAACGAGGTTTTCCACTTTGACGCGGGTGGTGCTGATGAAGGGTTCGCGGGCACCGAGGGCCTTGCCGAGGGCGTAGTTTTCGAAGCGCTCGAGGATTTCGGTGGAGGTGTTGAAGAGGGCGATGTTCTTTGTTTCGCGGTCGGCCACGGTGCGTTTGAGCACGATTGCCTCGGATGCGAGTAGGGCGCGTTCTTCTTCTTTTGTGCGGGCGACGGCGGCTGCCTTGTTGTAGCCGTCCTTCCATTTCGCGAGGGCTTCGTTCATTTGGATGATGCGTTTGTCGCGATCGGCCAGCTTGTTGTTGAGGGTGGCGATGGATTCCTCGGCGGCGATTTTTTCGGCATTTGCCTGTTTGGCCATGGCGGCGCTGCGTTTTTCGAGGTCGGCGATCTTGGCTTCGAGTTCCTTGGATTTAGCTTCGGCGGCTGCTTGCAGCGCCTGGGCGTTAGCGGCCTCCACTTGTGAGGTGCGGAGCTGAATCATCGTCGAGCGGAGCTGCTCGCGAAGTTTGATGGAGGGATCTGCTTCTTCCGCCGCGTGCAAAGATGCGGAGAATGCGATGAGGGTGAGAATGACGCGTTTCATGCGAGTGGATGTGAGTGGTGGTGGATCAGAACTTGGCGTTGAGGTCGACTTGCAGGATGTCGGAGCTGAGGGGAGGTCCGGCGACTTCGTCGGCGCTTGACCAGCGCAGCGAGCAACGCACGGCTTTGGAGAGGGCCATGGTGCCGCTAAGGGTGAAGCCTTTTACATTCGTTCCGCCGCCACCGAAGTCGGAGTCGGTGAATGCATCGACCACCGCGTCGGATTCGACATAGCGGTAACCGAGGCTTGCCTGCCAATCGCCAAAGGATTCGAGGGCCGGGTTGCCGACGATGAAGGCGAGGTTCCATGCTTCGTCGCCGCCTTCGTAGTTGTTGTTATCGCCAAAGTTGTTGATCGCGTTGCTCTTGTTTACATCGAACGCCGTGTTTTTGATGACTTCGCCGACCAATGATATGCGGACAGGTGAGGACGAGATGTCATCGAATCCGTCATAATCGATGCGTGCGTTGCCGGTTAGGTTTCTGAATTTCGATGCCAAGCCATAATACTGATACTGATACTTGTTTCCAAAATCGTTTGTGGCCGTGCTGTTGTCGATGTTGCGAAGGGGAATGTATGTGTTGCCCCGCTGCGCAAATGACGGCCTAAGTGAGTCGGTGCTGCCCGCATCCTTATCGGTAACAGGAATGTATTTTTCTGACAGCTGGCCTTGGATGTTTGAGTAGTCGTAATAAGCGACCGACACTTTGGCGGTTAGGTCCGTGGCAATTTTCCATTCGATGCCGAACTGTGCGCCGCTGAGCCATTTGTCGGTGCTTTCAAACTTGGCAGTTTGGTTGCTGGCGAAGTTAAAATCGGTGTTGTAGACGGGGAAGTAGCCGCCGCTGAAGAAGGTTGAAACCTCATCCGTCATGCGCACCTTGCCGCGCAGTGCAAGTCCGTCGAA
Organism: Akkermansiaceae bacterium; assembly: GCA_903909905.1. Lineage (GTDB taxonomy): Bacteria > Verrucomicrobiota > Verrucomicrobiia > Verrucomicrobiales > Akkermansiaceae > Luteolibacter. The sequence continues at coordinate 5,454 of CAIVXP010000174.1, read as the reverse complement.
GCCGAGGTCATCATCCCACATGATCTCGGTCGACATGAAGGGATTGTCGAAACGGCCGCCGAGAAAGGTCAGTTCTTCGCCATCGCCTGGACCGGCGTCATAGCTGATGAATGCCCGGTCGAGCCAGAGCGAGTACTTTGAGAAATTTCCACCTGAGGCACCGAAGGTCTGGTTGGGTGAGGTTGGCGAGTTGCTTTCGCCGGTTGCAATTCTCACGCCGGCATTGAAGCCGTCGCCGAGTGTGATGTCGGTGCCTACGCGGGCGCGAAGTCGGGTGCGATGACGATCCTGATCGACATTGTACTGGGGGTACATCTGCGTGTTGGAAATGGAGGCATCATAAGGAGCGCCTGTGTTGATGGAGTTGAAGTTTGGAAAGAAATCGGCGGGAGCGTTTGAATTGGGAAACATCGTGTTTTCCGAGCGCACGCGGATGTCGCCGAAAAGGCGAAATTTTGAGGTCCAGTCTGGGGTGGCTTTTTCGCTCCATTTTTCCTCGCGGGCTTGGGCGAGGAGTTCCTGTTGGATTTGGTCGCGCATTTGATTGCGGACGACTTCGGGGATGTAGGTGATGGTGGCTTCTTCCTCGGGGCTTGGTTCGGCCGGGAGGGGTGGGGCTTCGGCTTTGGTGTTGCCGGCGACTTTGGCGGCGTCGGCTTCCGCTTGTTGGATCATCTCGGCGGCCTCGGCCTGGGTGAGGATGCCTTTTTGCACGAGGCGGTTGATGAGATTGATCGTCGCATTGCTGGTGGGGGTGGAAGATGCCACATCCTTGCGTTCGGGAAGATCGGTCGAGAGCGGAAGATCGATGGTCGGGTCGGGGGACGAAGACTCATCACCGGCATTGGCGGGTGTGCTTTCGACAGGTGCCTCCTCATTGGCTAACGACGGCTGGATCAGCAGGATCGATGTGGCGGCAAGGATGGACGGGATGCGGGATGTTTGCATGACGCTAGATGGAAAAATTTTTGAGCGATGAAAAATTTATGATGGTTTGCGGCCGTTGATGCGCAGGACGATGGGCGTGGGCATGTCGGCGGGCGGGGCTTGGGGGAGTTGGAGTCCGGTTAGGATGCTGTTTTTGATCGCTTGATCGGTGGCTGGGTCGCCGGTAGTGCCGACCAGTTGGGCGCGGGAGATGCGGCCGTTGCTGTCGGGCCAGACGCGCACGGTGATGTTCATCGTCGCGCCGCGAGTCGCGGGGTGGCGCGAGAGTGCCTCGCGGATTGAGCTTTGCACTTTTGCGGCGTACCAACCGAAGCGGCTGCCTCCGCCGCGGTTGCCGGATCCGCCGATTTTCCCGCCGTTGCCACGACCGCCGGACAGGCCCATGTCGGGTCCGTTGCCGCCGGTGATGCCGGTGCTGAGGTCTTCCGAAGGTGGTGCTTCGGGCGCGGCTTCTGGCGGTGGCTCGTCTTCGGCGACGGGTTCCTGTTCCATCATTTCCTCCTCTTCGGGTGGAGGCGGTTCATTTTGTGGTGGGGGAGGCGGCGGCGGTGGAGGTGGCGGTGGAGGTGGCGGCAGCGTAATGGTCAAGGGTTCGCTGGCCTTCGCCGCCTTGCGTGAGGGCTTCGAGTCGCCCGAAAAAATCCATGCCGCGACACCAAGCACGGCAATGCCGATGACGATCCAACGCGTTGGACCCGCCTTCTTGCCTTTGCTCTTGGTGGTATCGGCCATCGCTGTGGAAAATTATTTCGGTGGTTGTGTGGCGAGGCCGATCTGGGTGATGCCGGTGCGGCCGAGCACATCGAGCACATCCATGATCAGTTGGTATTGGTTGGTGCGATCGCCACGCACGACCACTGGCAGCTCCGGGTTGGTGGCCTTGAGTTGGCCGAGTTTGCTTTCAAGGTCGGACAGCGTGACTGGGACCGTGTTGAGCTTGATGCTACCGCTGGAGTCGATGGTGATCGCTTGGGTCTTGGGCGCTTCCATTTTCTGGGCGGCCTTCGCGCTTGCACTAGGGAGGTTCACCTTCACTCCTTGCACGCCGGCGGTCGTCATGATGATGAAGATGAGCAGGAGGACCAGATAGAGGTCGACCATCGGGGTGACATTGATGTCGTCGAAACTTTTGTCGTCGGCGGAGGCCATGGTGGTGGATGGGTTGGTGGTCGATCAGGAAATGGATTTTCCTGCTTGTCCCTCGGGTTCGTTGGGCGGGCGGTAGAACTCGGCCATTTTCGCGACGAACTCGTCGATGAAGACCTGCATGTTGGCCATGACGGTTTTGATGCGGCCGTTGAGGTAGCTGTAAATGAAGAGGGCGGGGATCGCGACGATGAGGCCGACGACCGTTGCGAGCAGCGCCGATGCGATACCGGGGGCGATCGAGTTCACATTCACTTCGCCGGATTTTGCGATGATGGCGAAGGTGATCATCACCCCGACCACCGTGCCGAGGAGGCCGACATAGGGTCCACCGGCGATGCTGATGGTGAGGTAGACCAGGCCGTCGGTGAGCTTGTGGTTTTCGTGGACCATGCCGGCATCGAGGCTGGCGCGGATCGCTTGGATCGAACGGCCGGGAAGGCCTTCCATCTTGTGGTTGATCTTGTGGAGGCGGTGGGAAATTTCTTCCGAGCCGATGTGGTAGATGTTGTAGAGCGGCGAGTCCTTGAGCATGTCTTGCGCATCAGCATCGGCCGAGCCGCCCATGCTGCGGATTTTTGCGCCGTCCGAGTGATCGATGGCGGTGAGGTCGGTTGAAACGGTTTTCCAAATCTTGAGGAACTCCTTGTCGGCTTTTTCGACTTTGCCGAGGTAGATGAATTTTTTGTAAGCAACCGTCCAGCCGACTGCGATCATGACCACGCAGACGCCGATGGCGATCCAGCCGTCGAACATCATGTTATTGGCGATGTCGCCAAACAGCATGACGTGTTCGAGGGCGCCGCCGCTGTGAGCCGCTTCGCCGCCTTCCATTTCGCCGAGTGAGAGCAGGCGCTGGGCCGAGTCGCTGGCGCCTTGGTTGATCGATGCAAGCTTGATGGCGCCTGCGGGCAGTGTGGATTTAGTGATTTGGAGTTCGTCGATTTCACCCGTGAAGCCGGTGGTGTTGGTGCCTGAGGCATCGGCACCGATGAGCAGGGGTGAAGCGAGGGCGGGGATGGCGGCGGCGACGGATGCGTAGGGTTCGCCATTCACATAGAGTTGGATTTTTCCTTCGCCTGAAGTCAGTGCGAGGTGGCTCCATGTGCCTGCAGCGATGGGGGCTGCGGCTTGGCTGCGGGTGCCGGAAACTTCAAGCATCGGCACCCCTTGATCGAGTGTGAGGCGCAGTGCGTTGTTGCCCTCGGTGCGGCTGAGGATGACCGCGTTGGATTGCAGTGCGGTGGGTTTGACCCAAAGGGAAATTGAGAGCGCTTGTCCGGCGCTCCATGCGAGGCTGTCGGTGTTGGGGATGTTGATCGGTGTGCTGCCGAGCAGGCGCGCGCCATTGCCGATGATCGCGCCTTGGGCGGTGACCGCGGGGGCGGAGGCATTATTGTTGTTTCCGGACGAGTCCGCGGGGCTGCCGCCGCGTTCGGCGAAATGGTAGACCGCGACATGATCCTTCGCGAATGCGCCGGATTTTTCGGCAGCCGGCATCGCGGGGTCCTGATTGCCGTAATAAATGTGCAAAGTTTCCTTTGCCGATGGTTTGACCGGAAGCTTCACCCACACGAATGCTTCGCTGAGCAGTCCGTCGTAGCTTTCAATTTGATATGGCAGGATGGTTTTGCCATCGGCGGCGACGAAGCGGATGTCGCTGCCATCTTCGCGTGCTCCGGCGAATTGGAAATTTCCTTCAAATAGGCGAACCAGCAGCGTGCTGCTATCGCCGGCGGATGCGGTGAGCTCCGAGGCGTCGAGATTGATCTTCTGGCGTTGGGTCCAATTTTTATCCCACCATGCGGCTTCATCCTCGGCGATGAGGTTGGTGCTAAAGATGAGGGCGAGGCCTGTGGTGAGGAGACTGTTTCTTGTGAAGAAGCGGTTCATGAGGGTGGTTGTTGGAAATGGTGAAAATCAGAAATCGGCCCATCCGCGGAAGGTGATGCGCACATCGTTGTCCTCGGCGTTGGTTTGCTCGGAAAGGGGAACGCCGGCGTCGACCGAGGCGTGGTAATGGTTTTTGACCTTGATGCGTGAACCGACCCCGACGCTGTAGAGGTGGGGGCGCGCTTCTTGGCCGGGAAGGGCATCGATCAGGTGCGTCATGCCTGCATCGGCGAAGGCATAGATGCGCCATTCGTTCGGTTGCGAGAGCGAGACGGAGGATTTGCCGATGAGTGAGGGCGAGCGAAGTTCGATCGAGCCGAAGATTGCGTGGTCGCCGGTGGTGGTGGCTTCGAGGTAGCCGCGCACGGTGCCGAGTCCGCCGCCGGCGAATTGCTCGCTGCTGATGAGTGCCTGGCTGGCCGCCTGGCCTTGGACCTTGGCGAAGACCTGCGCGCCGCCTGGGAGGTCATGCGTATGGGATGCGTCGGTGCGCAGAGTGATGAAGTTGCCGCGCGAGCTGTAGCGTTTGTTGGCGTATTCTTCGGCGTCACTGCCCATGCCACGCAGCTGCATGTTCACTGAGGCGTTGAACTCGGTGTAGTGCTTGTCGTAGTTCCACGATGCCGAGTATCCGGCGGTGAGTGGGTAGTACTCGATGGGCGAGGAGATCGTGTCCTTGCCGATCATGATGTCCTCTTCGAGGTTTTTGTAATCGATGCCGATGTTCGCGGTTTGGAAAAATTTCTCTTTCGTCGGCAGATCAAACATCGCGCGCAGTCCGACGATTTCACCCGGTGCGCCGACGGTGGCACCGCCGACCGTGTTGATCTTGCTGTTCTGTTTAGTGCCGGTGAGCATCAGGCTCGTTTTTTCCGCGACGCGGGCCATGTAGAATGCCGAGTAGATTAATGCGTCATCGGGATTCTCCGGCGCGACTTGGAAATTGCCACCGATGATGTGGCCTTTTTGGAAGAGGTTGCCGTAGGTCATGGCGCCGTTGACGCGCAGTTCGGTGGTGTCTGCGCTGTAGCGGTTGTTGAGTTCGATGGAGCCGTGGAGTGGTAGCTTGTCCTCGACGGTCAAATCGATATCGACGCTGCCCGGTTCCATCCCGGGGCGGAGTTCGGGCGTCACGCGGCGGTCGGCGAGGCGGTTGACCGCGATGATTTCCTTGGTGAACTGGTTGAGATTAGGCGTTTTTCCTTCGGCGACTGAAGGTAGGGCTTTTTCAATTTCGCTGGGCAGGAACCAGCGTGATCCTTTCACACGAAGTCGGGCGACGGCGCCCTGTGAGACTTCGAGGCGGATGATGCCGCGGCGCGGATCTTGTTGCGGGATCGAGACCGAAACGGTCTGATAGCCCTTTTGGTGATGGGCTTTTTCGAGCGACTGGCGGGCTTGTTCGACATCGTCTGGAGTGCGGCCCGGGCCGAGGTAGGGGTAGACCGCTTCTTCGATTTCGAGTCG
>CAIVXP010000173.1 GCA_903909905.1 Akkermansiaceae bacterium | reverse complement strand
GATTTTCCACATGGCCGCATTGGTCAGCGTGCCAGAGTCGATGTCGAAGCCATCCGAGTGCGTCGACATCAATGTCCATGGTTTGCTCAATGTGCTCGAAGAGGCGTCCGCTGCCAAGGTGCGCAAGTTGGTCTTTGCCTCATCGGCCGCGATCTATGGCGACAACCCGACCGTGCCAAAGATCGAGTCGATGCTGCCCGAGCCGAAGAGCCCCTACGCGATCACCAAGCTCGATGGCGAATACTACCTCGACATGTTCCGTCGCGAAGGACGGCTCGAGACGGCGGCGATTCGCTTCTTCAATGTCTTTGGCCCGCGTCAGGATCCGAAAGGTGCCTACGCCGCCGCTGTGCCGATCTTCATCGAAAAAGCCGTCAAGGGCGAGGACATCACGGTCTACGGCGATGGCGAGCAAACGCGCGATTTCATCTATGTGAAGGACATCGTCGGCGCGCTCACCTTTGCCGCCGAAACTGCCGGCGTCACGGGTGTCTTGAATGCCGGTTACGGTGGCCAAATCACGATCAACAAACTCGCGGGCGAAATCCTCGCCAAGGCCGGCACCAGCACACGCGTGATCCATGCCGCAGAACGCGCCGGCGATGTGAAGCATTCGCGCGCCAGCGCCGACAAGCTGCTCGCCGCCGGATGGAAGCCACGCTTCACCCTCGAAGAAGGCCTTGCCGCGACATTTGCGTATTTCTCCAAGCGGTAGGGCGATGCGGCCTCGCAGCGCCGACTCATTCAGAAAAGATATTTTACCGCGAAGGCGCCAAGGTCGCCAAGGGACGCAGAGAGGGAAGGGTTATTAGTTATTTGTGATTGGTTATTGGGAAGAATGAAGAAGCCGTCTCTTCATGTGGCTGGATCATCCTGATCCAGGCCGTCCTTGGAGCGTCTCGCTCCAAGATCTGAAAAGCCCAAGAAGAAGCTACCTCTTCTCATTTCAACCTCTACCCATCTGCCTTTCAATAACCCCACCCATACGGACATCGTCGCCGAAGCGCTCGAAGCTCGTCTCATGCAATTGCAGTGAATGCAGCAAACCCTTGCCTGCCAAGGCCGGCACCGGTCCGCCACAAAGAATCGGCGCGGTGTAGACAACGACCTCATCAATCAAGCCCGCTTCAAAAAGTGCCGCGGAAAAATTCCCACCCGCCTCAACCATCGCGCAAAGAATCCCCTGCTCGCGCACCAACTCGCGTAGCGCCGATTCCAGATCGTCGCCCGACCTCAGCAAGGTCCGCTCGCGCCATGCGTCGGTGAACAAGGGCGCGTCTTGTGGCAATGATGCCGGCTTTTCGGTGAACACCACGCGCCACGGCTGCGTGCGACCTTCAAGAAATTCCGGCACGCGAATCGTCAGCGCCGGATGATCGCGCCGCACGGTTTCGCCGCTGGTGAGAATCGCATCCACTTGCGAGCGAAGCTTTTGCACATCATGGCGCGCGGCTTCGCCGGTGAGCCACTGACCTTCACCCGGCGGCCTCGTGAGTCTTCCGTCGAGGCTCATCGCGGATTTCCAAATGACCCATGGCAAACCGGTTTTGATGACCTTTTCAAAAGGCCGCAGGATTCGCCGCGCTTCGTCTTCGCAAACGCCCGCAAGCACATCGATGCCCGCAGCGGCGAGCACCGCATCGGCACGCCCGCCATGTGCGGGATTCGGATCGGTGCAGGCATACACCACGCGCGCGACACCGGCCTCGATCAAGCCGCCCGTGCATGCCGGCGTGCGACCCTGCGTCGAGCACGGCTCGAGCGTGACATATGCCGTCGCGCCGCGAGTCGCATCGGGTCCGTGATTTCGCACGGCATCGGCGATCGCCTCGCGCTCGGCGTGCGGCATGCCCGCGCGTTGATGCCACCCGCGACCGATGAGCTTGCCCTCTTTCACCAACACCGCACCGACGGGCGGATTCGGCGCCGTCCTGCCAATCCCCTTTCGCGCTTCATCAAGCGCCAGGCCCATCCAATGCGCGTCGTTCATGAATTGGATTGTTCCTTCGCTATGTCGACCATGCGCACCTCGATCGGTGTACTGGTGCTCAAGTGCATTTCGGGTTTCGGGAAGGGCATGTTAATGCCGGCCTCGGTGAAATATTTTTCAATCATCAGGCGCAGGTCGCTGCCGATGATGACGGAGTTGGTGCCTGAGCGCATGTCGACCCAGTAGTAGACGCTGAAGACCATGGCGTTGTCGCCGAAGTCTTCGAACACCGCGTAGGGTGTGGGTTCTTTGCAGATGAGTCCGTGCCTTGCGGCGGCTTGCATGAGGATCTCCATCACTTTTTGCGGCGATGTCTCGTATGCCACGCCGACCTTGACGTTGCGGCGCACACGGGTGTTGGTGAGCGTCCAGTTGGTCACGCGGTTTTCTAGAAACAACGAATTGGGGATCACCATTTCCACCTCATCAGCGCTGCGAACGACGGACGAGCGCGTGTTGATCTCCGTCACGCTGCCAATGATGCCATCAACATCGAGGATGTCGCCAACGCGCACCTTGCGTTCGGCCAGCACGATGATGCCACTGATGAAATTTTTGATCAGCGTTTGCGTTCCGAAACCAAAGCCGATGGCGAGTGCACCGCCGAAGAATGCAAAAACCGTGAGCGGG
>CAIVXP010000172.1 GCA_903909905.1 Akkermansiaceae bacterium | reverse complement strand
GGCGCACCAACGAGACACGGGTCAAAGACCTTGGTCTCGGCCCCGGCCGCACCCAACGCCACCGCCAGATTGCGCGCCGCGCTGTTGTGACCATCACCAAAGGCAGCGGTCAGGATGAGGATGCGTGGTCGGGCAGTCATGCGAATGTTGGTGGGTTTTAATATGAGACTGTCGTTGCGTCGATCGGCATTTGGGGTTTTCCTTTTCAAAAGTCATGTCGCGCCCGTCAAATCCTATGGAACTCAGACCCGTGGATAACCTCCACGCCGATCCCGAGAACGTCGTGCGCCTCATCAACAGGGATACCGATGAATTCAAGGACATCGAGGCCCCGATCGTGCTTGGCCAGCCAGCCGACCTCACAGCCCCCAAGGTACCGGTGAAGCTGCCCGTGCGCATCGATCTGGAAACCCGTTCCCATGAGCCCGGCGTCGAAACCATCATCGATCCCGAAATGCCCACATCCGAGTTACTCGAAGACGAGTGGGAAAAACCCGAAAAAAATGCCCAACCTGTCGCCTGGGGGTGGTTTGCGCTTTTGGCAGTCATCATGATCTCCGCCATCGTCTGGTCGCTGGCCAATGTCGGGAAATCCGTCCAACACAACAGGGAAATTACAGAACAAGCCTCATCCATCCTTACCACCGAGGAAAAAGAGGAGCGCAGCGCTGCCAAGCTCATCGACCAAATGGATGCCCTCATCCGCGATTTTCACAACGCATCGTCCATCAGCGCGCTGCTTCCCATGGTCCGCCACTCCGAGCGAGTCAAGCCACTCATGGAGCATTACTACGGCACCCGCCCGGTGCTCGGCAAACGCCTGCGCTCAATTACCGCATTCACCCCACTCACACTCAAAAACCGCGCCGACTTCTGGATGGTCTCAGTCAAGCAGTCCGAAGACACCAAAAGCGAATTCATCATCCAAATCAACGAAGCCGGCGATCCGTTGATCGACTGGGAAACCCATGTCTGCTACCAACCGATGGACTGGCCTGATTATGTAAAGTTCCGCCCGGGCGGAATGTCGATGGACTTCAGGGTCAATGTACGGCCCGACAATTTCTTCAACAACGAATTTTCGAATTCCTCGGACTGGGCTTGCTACCAGCTCACCACACCCGATTCGGACGAATTTCTTTATGGCTATGTGCGTGCCGACAGCCCGCTCGTCGCGGAAATCAACAACATCATCCTTCGCGACGGCGGCGAGCAAGCGGCCATGATTCTCAAACTCCACATTCCGGAAAAACTGGAATCCAAACGCGGAGTGATGATTGAAAAATTGGTTTGCGACAGTTGGCTTTTCATCGAGCCAACCGCACCCGAGTCGTAAGTTCGCCACATGTTGAATCACCTATTCAGGCAAGCGAGGGAGCCCGCCGCACCCGCGAACTACTTGCGTGAAATGACAGCGGTGCTGTGCGGCGCGGCGCTTTTTTTCACCATCCAATTCGCACTCGGCATCTGGCGCCTCAGCCAATCGACGGATGGCATGATGAACAAATTCAGCTCGCTCGCGCGCGACCAGTACTTCGGCTTCCTCGTGCTCCAAAACCTGTTGGTGCTCGCGGCCTACGCCATGCTCGCGATCGCAGCCACACTACTTGCGCAGCCGCTGGCATCGATCTGGACGCGTCGTTCCAAGCACCGCTGTTTCGGCGCGATCGCGCTGCGTGGTTTTCTCATTACCGCGCTAGTGCATGGCTACTGCACACTACGCCTTGTCGAAACGCGTCCCTATTTCCTCAACGAGGCGGAATTTGGCCATTGGTATTACAAGACGCTCGATCTGATCCCCGAGGCCATCAAGCCCGCCGGACTCTTCACATTGTTCACGCTGGCTCCGGCCTTCCTCATTCCCATAGCGCTCAGCACGCACATCCACCGCCACGGCCGCCGCGGGTGGCTTGCCATCCTTGCAGCGCTCGCTTTTACCGCCACGGCCATCGGCTTCACGCGCTCAATCACGCCACTAACAACCACCAGGCCGAGCTCGGGCAAAGCCCCCAACATTCTCATCATCGGCTCAGATTCGTTGCGCGGAGACCGCCTCGGTTGCGCCGGATACCGCCCGCAGCGCAGCGACGGACCAGCCGCGGCCGGAGTCTCCCCCACCATCGACAAGCTGGCAGATCAATCGATCCGTTTCGAAAATTGCTACACGGCCATCGCCTCGACCATCGAGTCCGGCATTCAGTTGATGACCTCACGGTATCCGCACAGCCATGGCATCCGCCAAATGTACCCGGATCGCGAAACGGTCGAGACCACCAAGCGCACCACCACGCCGATCGCAAGCTTACTGCGCGAAAAAGGCTATGACTGCGCAGCCATCGGCGATTGGTGCGCCGGGTATTACGAAGTCGTGCCACTCGGCTTTGAACATGTATCGGTGTCGAACTTCGACAACTTCAAGATCTACATGAGCCAGGCGGTAGTCATGGCCCACTTCATTGTGCCGCTGTATTTCGACAATGCCCTCGGCTATCGCGTGTTTCCCCAATTGAAATCATTCGCCCAGTTCGTGACACCGGAGATCGTCACCAAGCGCGTCGAGCAACGGCTCGAAAGCATGGCATCCCAAGGCAAACCATTTTTCTGGCATGTGTTCTTTTCCTGCAACCACCTGCCTTACCGCAGCACCGAACCGTATGTCAGCATGTTCGCCGACCCCACTTATCGAGGACCCAACCGCAACGGTGTCGACTTCGATATCGACGAGTTCATCGGCGGCACCGACCTCGAATCCAAATGGAAAACCCTGCCGCCCGCAGAGATCAACCAGGTCCGCGCGCTCTACGACGGATGCACCCGCCAGTTCGACGACTGCGTTGCCCAAATTTTGGCAGCACTCAAACGCCACAAGCTCGACGGTGAAACCATCGTCATCATCACCGCCGATCATGGCGACGATCACTACGAACCGGGCGTCACGCTCGGCCATGGCCTCACATTCAATGGTGCCAATCATGCCAACCTCGTGCCCATGATCGTCCACATCCCGGGAGCCGAGCCCCGTGTGATAAATGAAACCGTGCGGCTTATCGATGTCGCACCGACGGTAGCGGAACTCGCAGGCATCACCCCTTCTCCCGATTGGGAGGGACAAAGCTTTGCTTCATGGGTGAGCGGCAAAGAAGCCCCCCTCAACCGCCCATT
>CAIVXP010000171.1 GCA_903909905.1 Akkermansiaceae bacterium | reverse complement strand
GGCTTCCCTGACTTTGGATTCAAATGAACTCATGATTGGCTGCGTGTGATGAAATGACCATAGGCCGAGGCTTTGCCGATTCAAGCCGCGAACGGCGATTCACTTCACTGCAAATTTGCGGCCGCGGCCGGATTCCCATGCCGCGCGCACGCTGTCGTATAGGCCGGTTAAATCGGCTTCAGACAACAAGCGAAACTCGATCGTGCGGGCATGCGTCGTCTCCGGAAATTTTTTCACCACCATTTCATGTACCGCGGCGCCGGCTGTGGCTGCCGCCTTGTCGATCATCTCGCGCCCGCGATCGACCGCCGATGAGACCACTGCCGCCGCGCCATTGCCTTTCACGGCATCGCTGATCGGCGTGATGAAATAAAAGCGCGCGAGCGATTGGCCGAGCGCATCGACAGTGACCTCATCGACAATCAAGGCGCCATCGAGCACATACTTGTGGCGGCTGACCGATGAAATCCGATCGAGCGCGACCATGTAATGACCGCCGCCGAGAGTGGCTTGCCAGAAACGGTTGGCACTTGCCGAGTCGCTGGGTTTTTCGGGCGCGGTCGGTGTTTCCTGCGCCATCAATGCATGGCCGAAGGACAGCCAAAGGGCCATGATGCGCAGAAGTTTGCTGTTTAATTTGAACATATTTAGATCATGGCATGTCTCCATGATGATGACTAGCACGAGAACCAAAGCTTCGGAAAAGTTAAAGATTGTCAGTTCGCGCCGTCGGGCTCAAATTTTGCCCATGGTTCGATTTCGGTCCAATGTGGCTGCGCTGATGGTGGATCCATCGGGCAGCCTGTTGATCTGTGAGCGCGCTAATTTACCGGGCGCGTGGCAGTTTCCGCAAGGCGGAGTCGATCCCGGCGAGAGCCAGGAGCAAGCGCTTTATCGCGAGGTGCGCGAGGAGGTCGGGCTCGAGGCCGAGCATTATGAAGTGACCGCGATGCGCAAGGGCTACCGCTACTTGTACCCTGAGGACATTCGGGAAAAAAAGGTGCGCAAGCACGGCAGCCATGGCCAGGAGCAGACTTATTTCCTGTGCCGCCTCAAGGCCGACGCACCGCCGGTGAATGTGGATCAAAAGCCGCGCGAGTTCCGCGCGTACCGCTGGATCCTGCCGCAGGAGTTCGATATCGATTGGCTGCCAGACTTCAAGCGCGATGTCTACCGCGCGGTGCTGCGCGATTTTTTCAAGGTCGAGCTGCGTTAGAGCAGTTTGTGCTAAGCCCGCCTGGGTCGCGACCGAGGCCAATAAGCAGCGCAAGCAGTCGCAGCGCGCGATCGAGCGGCGACCTCCATGGTCTTGTCGGACGCACGATTTCCCATTGGTTTGCAAGCGCCATGGCATTGAGGCGCGCGTCGGGATTCACCACCAAGGCGCGCTCGCAAATGGCAAGCATTGGCAGGTCCGCGCGGCTATCGGTATAGCCGCAGGAGCCGGGCAGGCGGCCATCGATAAAGTACGATGAATCTAGTAATTGCTTGAGCCGCGCGACCTTCGCCGCGCCCTTGTGATTTTCCAGATCCGGAAACAGCGCGCCGGGCGTGACCACTGTGCCGAGCGAGATGTCGAAGCCGAGCAGCGCGCCAATTTCGCGCACATAGAACTCCGGGCTGGCGGAGGAAAGGATCAGCAGATCGCCCGCCCTGCGGTGCCGCTCGATGCGTTCACGCAGTTGCGGGTAGATCGCCGGCATGAGCGACTGCGCGAATTCGCGAGCATACGCGGCGAGCTGGCTCGCATCGACATGCCACAGGTAGCTGAGGAAGATCCGCTTCATGCACTCGGTGCCGAGCAGGCCGGCGAGAGGCGTAAAAATCAAAAATACCGGCAAGAGCAGCGCGCGCCATGGCTCGCGGCGCACGACAAAATGACGAAACAGCAACTGGCAATCCCACGGGATCAGGGTGCCGTCGAGGTCGAAGAGGGCGATCGCCCGCGAAGTGGCGTTGGGGGGGGCTCGTTTGCACGGAATCAACTGCGAATCGCGCGCAGACTGGCATGCATCACCGAGTGCCGCCATCTTTTCCCGCACCGCTTTGCGCTTTCCGCCGCCGGAATCCGGCTGTAAACTCCAGCCATGCCAGAAACCGCCGAGGCAGATCCACGCTTCAACGAATTTGTCCTTTTCCAGGCACAAAACGCCGGGCTTTTTCTCGGTCAGATCCCCCACCCGCAAACAGGTGAAAAATCGGTGAACCTCCGCGCCGCTCAATCGGTGATCGACTCGCTCGAAATGCTTTCCAGCAAAACCCGTGGCAATCTGACGGAAACCGAAACCAAGCTTCTCACCATGGCGCTGCAAAATTTGCGCCCCTTGTTCCAATCCGCGCAAGCCGCCGCCAAACACTAAACTCCAACGCATTATGACATCATTCGAACCATTCAACATCGGCCATGTTCCGGTCGGCGGACCCGTCCCCTTCTTCATCCTCGGCCCCTGCGCGCTCGAGTCGGAAGCCTTCGCATGGGACATGGCACGCTCGCTCAAGGAAATCGCCGACCGCACCGGTATCCATTTCATTTTCAAAGCGTCCTTCGACAAAGCCAACCGCACTTCGATCGGCTCGTTTCGCGGACCCGGCCCGCGTGAGGGCTGCCGCATTCTTGGAGAAATTGGCAAGGAGCTTGGCGTGCCGGTCACGACCGACATCCACACCGCCGAGCAGGCCGAAATCGCTGCGGAGTTTGTCGATCTGCTGCAAATCCCCGCGTTTTTGTGCCGTCAAACCGACCTGCTCGAAGCCGCCGCAAAGACCGGCCGCGCGGTCAATGTGAAGAAAGGTCAGTTCCTTGCGCCGTGGGACACGGTGAACATCGCCGACAAAATGCGCGCCTTTGGCTGCAGCCATTTCCTCATCACCGAACGCGGCACGACCTTCGGCTACAACAACCTCGTGGCCGACATGCGCTCGCTTTATTGGATGCGCAAGGAAGGCCTGCCGGTGATCTTTGATGCGACGCATTCGGTGCAGCGGCCCGGCGGGCTTGGCGGCACGACCGGTGGTGATGGCGAGCTTGCACCCGTGCTTGCACGCGCGGCAGTGGCCACCGGCATCGACGGACTTTTCATGGAAGTGCACTCGGATCCCGCCAACGCCGTTTCCGATGGACCCAACCAGATCCCGCTCGAGTTCATCGAAGATCTGCTGGTAAAACTCATCGCCATCCACCACGCGTCTCACTGATCTGGCACGCACTCCATCGCACAAATCCTTGCGCGCGCTCATCCCACTTTTGCTTTTGCTGCCCACCCACCTTGCGCTGGCGGTGACCGCGCTGCCTTCGGGT
>CAIVXP010000170.1 GCA_903909905.1 Akkermansiaceae bacterium | reverse complement strand
TATCCGAGTCCGCCCATCGACCAATGGATGTCCTGCAGACAACCCTCGCGGTCGTTTTTTGGCGTGAATCCAAACAACTCACGGAAGCCATCATTCCATGCCGCGGGCACATCATTCACGCTCAAGCTGCCATTGAGCATGCGGCGCTCGATGTCGAAGCGCAGGAGAATGTGCAGGTCGTAGGTTGCCTCATCGGCCTCGACGCGGATCGGCGAGAATGCGGCGCTGCGGATGAAGCGGAGAAAGTCATCGAGCGGAAAAGCATTCAACTGCGGGAAAATTTCCTGCGCGACCGGATACCACTTTTGCCAAAATTCGCGCGAGCGTCCGACATGATTTTCCCACAGGCGTGACTGCGACTCGTGAATGCCGAGGGAGACTGCGGCGCCTGATGGAAGACCGAAGTCATCCGCTGGGAGGCCTTGCTCGTAGAGACCGTGACCCGCTTCGTGCAGCACGCCGAAGAGCGACGAGGTGAAATCATTTTCGTCGTAGCGCGTGGTGAGGCGCACATCGTGCGGGCCGAGCGTCGTGCAAAACGGATGTGCCGTGGTGTCGATGCGTCCGGCAGTGAAATCAAAGCCGATCGAGTCGGCGATTTGTCGATTCAGCTTTTGCTGTGCGGCGACCGGGTAGGGTCCGGCGGGAAGGGTGATGCTTTGTTGATTCGATTTTTGCACCGCAGCCGCCGCGATTGATCGGAGTTCTGGGCGGAGTTGATCAAACAGCGTCGCGACTGCGGCAGTTGAGGTGCCGCGTTCGTAGCCTTCGAGCAATGCGTCGTAGGGTTCGTAGGCGTAACCCCAGAGCGATGCCTTTTCGCGGGCGATTTCCAACAACTCCTTGAGATGCGGCGCGAATGCCTTGAAATCGGATTTTTCGCGTGCCTCGGCCCATGCGTGCTTGGCCAGCGATGTGGCGGACGATTCGCGGGCCACGAGCGTGGTGGGCAATTTCGTTGCGCGTTCAAAGTGTCGGCGCAACTCGCGCAGGTTGGCGCTGAGTTTGGCATCACTGCCGGTGTTGCTGTTTTCCGCATCCTCGAGATCGCGGCGCCACTCATCGCAGGTGGCCATTTCGTGGGCACGCGCGGCAAGCCATGAAAGTTGCTTGGCGCGATGATCATTGGCCTGCGATGGCATGTAGGTTTCCTGATCCCACGCGACGACTTCGGCGGCGGATTGAACTACCGCCAACTCACGGGCTCTTTCGAAAATGGACATGATGCGAATGATGATGAGGCTTAGATCCCTGCTTCGGCGAGACGCTCGGCCATCTCGGCTTTTTGCAATCCGGCAGTGAGCTCCGAGAAATCTCCGGCCATCACGCCGGCGAGATTGTGCGAGGTGAGGCCGATGCGGTGATCGGTGACGCGCGATTGGGGGAAATTGTAAGTGCGGATTTTTTCCGAGCGGTCGCCGGATCCGATGAGCGAACGCCGATGCGAGGAATAAGCCTGTTGTTGGTCCTGAAGTTTTTGCTCGTAGAGCTTTGAGCGAAGGATTTGGAGGGCGAGTTCCTTGTTTTTGATCTGCGATCGACCTTCCTCGCAGCGGACATAGATGCCGGTGGGTAGGTGGAAAATCTGCACGGCCGATTCCGTGCGGTTCACATGCTGACCGCCGGCACCGCCCGCGCGGCAGACCTCGATGCGGAGGTCATCGGGCTTGATCTCGACATCGACTTCCTCGGCCTCGGGCAGCACCGCGACGGTGACCGTCGAGGTGTGAACGCGGCCTTGGGTTTCGGTCGCCGGCACGCGTTGCACTCGGTGAACGCCGGATTCGTATTTCATGAATCGAAAGACTCCTTCGCCGGTGATTTTCAGAATCACTTCCTTGAATCCACCCACCTCCGACGGGCTGCTTTCGAGGTGCTCGCATTTCCATCCGCGAAGGTCGGCATAGCGTTGATAGGCGCGCATCAGCTCGGCAGCGAACAGCGAGGCCTCGTCACCACCGGCACCGGCGCGGATTTCGATCAATGCGTCGCGATCTTCATTCGGATCTGCAGGCAAAAGCGCGTATTGGATTTCCTCGGAAAGTTTTTCGATCGATGACTCGAGCGCCGGAATTTCCTCGCTCGCCATCGCGGAAATTTCGCCATCGTCCGACTTCGCGAGTTCCTGGTTTTCGGTGAGTTGTTTTTTTGCCGACTCCAAGCGGTCCCAAAGTTCAAGCGTTTCTTTGATCCGCCGGTGCTCGCGCAAAATTTCACGAGCACGCTTCGGATCGGAAAACAAATCCGGATCGCCGACCGCATCCTCAAGCTCGCCGAAGCGGCTGCGGTTTTTGGCGATGAGGGTCGAGTAATCCATGGGGGGCGATGCGCGTCGCGGATTGAATCGCGGATCGGCGGGGGATTCAAGGAACAAGGCGACTGAAAGAAATTCGAAAAATTTCATTCATGACAAATCCCGATCCATTTCCTTAAGTTCGCCGCACCCAACCCATGAACAAACTCACACTCAATGTCTTAGGCGCTCTTGCACTTGGTACCCAGCTGGCCAGTGCGGCGGAAGCGAGCTCCCCGATCGATGGCGGCAACACCGCATGGATTCTGACCGCCACCGCATTGGTGTTGTTTATGACCATGCCCGGACTTGCCTTGTTTTACGGCGGCCTCGTCCGCGGTCGCAATGTGCTTTCGGTGATGGCCCAGTGCACGGCGATCGGCTGCGTGGCGTCGTTGCTTTGGATTGGCGGGCTTTACAGCCTGGCGTTCAAGGGTGACGGCGGCTGGATCGGCACATTCGACCTCAGTTTCTTGAAGCCCGAGTCGCTGATGCAAGCGGCGCCGAACACCACGATTCCTGAAGCGGTGTTTCTCATGTTTCAGATGACTTTCGCGATCATCACGCCTGGCCTTTATGTCGGCGCGGTGGTGGAGCGGATGAAATTTGGCGCGATCGTTTTATTCTCCGCGCTGTGGCTTGCCTTGGTTTACGCGCCGGTTTGCCATTGGGTCTGGGGTGGTGGTTGGGCCTTTGACATGGGCGTGAAGGATCTTGCCGGCGGCATCGTGGTTCACGCCACGGCTGGCACCACGGCACTGGTGCTGGCAATCATGCTCGGCAAGCGTCGCGGATTTCCGCAGCACCCGCACCCGCCGCACAATCCCGGCATGGTCTTCATCGGCGCGGCGATGCTTTGGGTCGGATGGTTTGGCTTCAATGCCGGCAGTCAACTTTCCGCCGGCGCCAATGCGGGCATGACGCTTCTCGTCACGCACCTTTCTGCCTGCGCGGCGGCACTCGTTTGGTCGCTCATGGAGCGCATCCGCAACGGCAAGACCGGTCTCGTCGGCATGGTCACCGGCTTGGTCGCAGGCCTTGCAACCGTGACCCCAGCCTCAGGCGATGTCGGCCCGATCGGTGCCATCGCGATCGGCGCGATTTCCGCCGTCGTTTGCTATTTCAGCGTGAGCCTCATCCGTGAAAAAATGCACATCGACGATTCGCTCGATGTCTTTGCCGTTCACGGTGTCGGCGGCATCCTTGGCACTTTGCTGGTGGCCGTGTTTGGTCAGGCATCGATGGGTGGGCTCGGTCTCGTGAAACCCATGGGCGAGCAACTCACGATTCAAGCGACCGCTCTTGGTGCGACGATTCTGTGGTCGGCGCTGGCAACGGTCGTCATTGCTCTGATCGTGAAAGTTCTCATCGGCCTGCGTGTCGATGCCGATCAGGAAAGCGAAGGTCTCGACCGCTCGGAGCACGGCGAAAACGCCTACCCGATGGAGCCTTGATTTTTACCGCGTCGCTATCACCTCGACCGTGAAGCCCTTGAGGTAGCCGGTTTCGGGGATCGTGATGAGGATCGGGTGGTCGGCGCGTTGCGAGTGTTCCTGCATGAGGCGCAGGGATTTCTTCGCGTCGACCGAGGCATCGGCGAGGTTTTCGAGAAACAACTCGCGCGAGGCGTGATGCGAGCAGCAGAAGGTCGAGAGGATGCCGCCTTTTTCGAGCAGCTTGAGCGAGCGAAGGTGGATCTCCTTGTAGCCGCGCATCGCATCCATGAGGGTCTTTTTGTTGCGGGTGAAACTTGGTGGATCGAGAATGATCAGGTCGTACTCCGGCTCGGCGTGTTTGAGGAAATCGAAGACATTGTGTTCGATCACATCGATTTCAAGGCCATTGAGTTTTGCGTTGTGGCGAGCGGCCTCGCAGGCGGTGGCGGAGACATCGACCGCGGTCACTTTGGCCGCGCCGGCTTTGGCACAGGCGAGTGCGAATCCACCTTGGTTGGTGAAGCAGTCGAGCACGCGTTTGCCTTTGGCAAGTTTGGCGACTTCGGCATGGGATTGGAGCTGATCCAAATAAAGTCCGGTTTTCTGGCCATCGAAGAGGTCGACCTCGAAATCGAGATCATTGACGCGCACGACAAATGAGCCGGGATTTTCGCCATGCAACATCTCGATGCCGGTTTCCATGCCCTCGGCCCTGCGCGATGGGGAATCGTTACGCAGCACGATCGACTTCGGGTTCAGTAGGCCGACCAAGGCATCGCGGATCAGCTCCTTGCGCAGATCCATCGCCAGCGTGAGCGTTTGGACCGAAAAATGATCGCCGTAGCGGTCGATGATCAGGCCCGGAATGCCATCCGACTCGCTCCAGACGATTCGGCAGAGTCGTGGGTCGATTTCCTTGCGTTCGCGGTATTCGATAGCCTGGCGGATGCGGCGGGTGAAAAAGTCGAGATCGAGGTCCTGGCGGCGGCGTGAAAATCGGCGGGCGACGATTTGCGACTGCGGGTTGTAGATGGCCGAGCCGAGCGGACGATCGCGAAAATCTTTGAGCGTGACCACATCACCGGGTTGCGGATCACCGAAAGTTTTGCGGATTTCGGTGGCGTAAACCCACTCGTGGCCGTGGAAAATGCGGGCGCGGGGAGCGATGATGAGACCTGCCATGGGGCGGGGAATCTGCGGGCCAAATCGGCCGCTGTCGAATACGAAACCATGCGATCAACACAACTTGTGAAGAATTCAGCTTGATCCCCGGCGCTGGAACCCCTAGCCAATGGCCACCAACCATGGGCCAGCAATCAAACAAAGTCATCAAACGCCGCCGTCGCGCCGATTATCTCAAGCGCAAAAATGAGCAGGCGAAACTCGGCGGAATCGTTAAAAAGTCCGTCGCGAAGAAAGAACCGACCGCCAAGAAAGAGCCAGCCAAGAAAGCTGCTACAAAAAAGGTGGCTGCCAAGAAGGCTCCGGCCAAGAAGGTTGCCAAGAAGGTCGCCGAAGAAACCCCGCAAGCTGCGGAGTAATTTCCACCCGCAGTCTCGCTCGTGCCAAATGATGGCGCGGGTTGACTGTGCGGCAATGGTGTCACAAATTTTGCCGTGAGTTCGACATTGAACTACAAGATCGGCAACGAAAAGCTGGTGCGTGTGCTTGCGCCGGCGGCCAATCATTTGCGTGGCATTCTCGACAGGCAGGGCAGGCCCGATGGTGCGCTGCGAATCGCGGTGGTCGGCGGCGGCTGCTCGGGATTGCAATACAAGATGGACCTCGTCGATGGTCCGCGCGACCGCGACATTCTGGTGCCGAGCAATGGCGTGAATGTGGTGATCGATCCCAAAAGCGCGCTCTTTGTGAGTGGCAGCGAATTGGATTTTTCCGACGACCTACAACAAGGAGGCTTCAAGGTGAGCAACCCGAACGCCGTGGTCACTTGCTCGTGCGGTGAGAGCTTCGCCGCATGATCAGTTTGTTATTGTCGCGTACTTTCATTATCCGTCGCCAATTCCGCATGAACCTCCGAATTTTCATTATTCCGATTTGCGCCTGTTTGTTCGGTGCTTTTGCCACCGCTGCGGAAAAATCTGCGGGTGACAAGGGGGTCGACCGACTCATTGCTTCTCTGGCGGATGAAAACTACAAGGTTCGTGAAGATGCGGCCCTCGACTTGTGGAAACTTGGTGATGAGGCATTGCCTGCCTTGAAGTCGGCCGCCGCATCTGGAGATCCTGAAAAGTCATCGCGCGCCCGCGATATTTCACGCCGAATCGAATTGGGTATTACGCCCGAGACCGACCCTGGGATCATTGATTTGGTTGATCGATTCGCTGGCGCTACGCTGGAAGAAAAATCTACGATTTTGGGTAAGCTCATGAAGTTCCGTGCATGGCGACAGCTTTTGAAGCTGTATGCAACCGAGGAGTCCGCAGATGTGCGCGAGGAGCTTGAGCCTGCACTTGAGGGGGTTGCGCTAAGGGCCGCGCGAGAGGCTGTTCTCGCGGGCAAGCCGCAAGCCGCGAGAGAATTTCTCGCATGGGGGAGCGGTGATGATTCGGCGCTTCTATCCCACGCGGACTTTTTGCGTAGCCAAGGCTTGATTGATCAGGAATTGAAAAAACTTCCGAGTGGTGGTGGACGCGACACCGAGAGATGGCGGCTTGCCATGTTGAGGGCTTTAGGAAACACAGGCGAGGCCTCTGCTCTGGCATTGAAATTGGGCATGAGTGATACAGCTGCATCAATGTCTGCACTCTCGGGCAATCCGCTGCCATGGCTCGAGCATATGGCAAAACAGACTCAAACCAGCCGCATCACTGCAGCTTACGCCGCGGCAGCCGCAAGTGCATGGAAAGGCAAAAGTTGGGATGCTGCTGATCTCTCGGTTTTCAATGATGCCCTATCTGCCAAAAGCCCTAGAGACCGTGACAATGCGATCAATGCTCTCTATGCCCTTGGGCAGCCGAGCTTGGCTGAGCCGGCATTGATCAAGCATCAACCGCTCATCGCGTTTCAACATTTCGACATGCTCGAAAGAGTGCCCGATGCGATGCGTGCATTGGGTTTGAAACCAGATTTTTCCGATGCAAACCAATGGATCAGCGAAGCGATTGGAGAAATCATCGGCAGAGATATCGAGGGTCAGCATAAGCCATCCGACGCCATCGAAAAAGTCGTGGCTTTGGCATATTTCAACGAGCGAAGGGGACTTCATGATCGCAACAACAAGCTGTTTGACGAACCGGTGGCGATGATGGCCGAGAGAAATCCTGAGCGATTTCTCAACCTAATAGGAAATCTCTTTGGTCGGGGTGAAGTGCCGTTTCGTGCATCGGCACTCGCGTTGAGGGTCGCCGGCAAGTGGGCTGGGCAGGAACCGAATCGTTGGGAGGCTCTGGTCGATGAGGTGCTAGGCGACGAAGATATTGTGTCCGAGTGGTGGCAATGGCTTGAGGAACTTGACCCCGAATCAGGATCTGCAGTGCGGTTTGATGCGATGCTGGTCATTTTTGGCATTCTCAATGATTCGCAAAATCTGCGGGATAAAATCATCCAGCAAGTATGGAAGGCGATCGATGGAGCACCAGAGGCTGAGAAGGCACGTTTGCTCGCACGCATGGTGACGATGGGGGTGGCTGCCAACGACTTGCAAAACACCCTCAAGGCCATCGACCGCCTGCCCAACAACATCAAAGATGCTTTTCCTTGGGAAAGTCGCTTGATCTGGCTTTCGGCGGCCCAGCGATGGGGCGAAGTCGCCTCGCTCGTGGTTGCGCAGATCGGCGATGCATCTGATCCGGAGTATGAGCCGGTGGCCGAACTGCATGCCTATGCGGCAAGCAGTCTTCGTCGGGCTGGTCGTGGCAATGAGGCAGGCCAACATGACATGCTGGCGGCTCAGCTCTCGATGGGTTCGCCGGAAAGCT
>CAIVXP010000169.1 GCA_903909905.1 Akkermansiaceae bacterium | reverse complement strand
TCTCACCAAGATCGGCAACAACATCGTCGCCCGCCAGCAGCGCCGCATCGGCAATCATGTGCTGGATCAATCGCTCGCCTTCTTCGTCCATTTCCCCTCAAGCGATCTCATCACCCGGATTTCACAGGCCGCAAGTTCTGCGCGCGATGTGATGAATCTGCTAATGACCCGCGTCCAGGATGTGCTCACCGCGCTCGCTCTGCTCATCGCGATGTTTCGGCTCGATTGGCAGCTCAGTTGCGCAGCCTTGTTCATCTTCCTGCCCATTACGGTTGCCCTAAGCCTTCTCATCAAGCGCATCCGCAAGATCGCCAACTCCCAATATCGCAGCTTCATCGAGGTGATTTCCGCCATGCAGGAAGCGATCGTCGGCAACAAGCTCATCAAGTCATACAATCTGGAAAACCCGATGCGCCGACGTTTTGAGGGAGCGATCAATGGGGTGGAAAAGCTTTCCAACAAAATGGCGATCGTTTCCGCCCGCACCAGCCCGATCATGGAATTCATCGGTGGGGTGGCGGTGGCGGCGATCGTCTTTTATGGCGGCTATCGCAATTTGGTGCTGGGGCAAAGTGCGGACTCGCTCATCGCCTTCCTCACCGCTCTGCTGCTCGCCTATGATCCGGTCAAGCGCATCGCACGCATGAATGTTTCCTTGCATGCATCATTGATCGGGCTGCAGATGCTTTACAATGTGCTGGATTCGGATCACTCGATCCCCGATGCGGAAGATGCCAAGCCGCTGGAGCTCTCCAAGGGCGAGGTGGGCTTGAAAAATGTCACCTTTTCCTACCGCCCCAATCAGCCGGTGCTGCGCGATGTGTCGCTCACTTGCGTTGGCGGGCATGTGACGGCACTGGTCGGCCCCTCCGGCAGTGGCAAGTCGACGATCCTCAATCTCATTGAGCGCTTCTACGCAGTCGACTCAGGCCGTATCGAGATCGATGGCCAGGAAATCAGCAATCTCAAGACCGAATCGTTGAGAGCAAACATGTCGCTGGTGAGTCAGGACACCTTCCTGTTCTCCGACACGCTGCGCAACAACATCCGTTTCGCGCGCCCTGATGCGACCGATGCGGAAATCGAGGCTGCCGCGAAAGCCGCGTTCGCGCACGATTTTATTATGGAGCAACCGCAGGGCTACGACACGCAGGTCGGCGAAAATGGTGGCAGCCTGTCGGGTGGTCAGCGTCAGCGGATCTCCATTGCCCGCGCCTTCCTCAAGAACGCGCCTATCCTTCTGCTTGATGAAGCCACTTCGGCTCTCGACAGCGAATCGGAAAAACAAATCCAACTCGCCTTCGATACCCTCATGCAAGGCCGCACAACCATCGTCATTGCTCACCGCTTCTCAACCATCCGCAACGCCCGCACGATACATGTCATGCAAAACGGTCGGGTCGTCGCGAGCGGCTCTCACCAAGAACTCATCAGCGACGAGAAAAGCCTCTACGCGCACCTCTATCGATTGCAGTACGAAGAAGGCGTGGCGGTTTGAGGAATGTAGAGTTAGAGGTTATTTGTTAGGGGTTGCTGGGGGAGAGGGGAATGAACATCGAACATCGAACATCCAACATTGAACATCGAAGTGGAAGAAAATGAAGAAGCGACTTCCTAAGGAGGCACGACACTCTTGTCGTGCT
>CAIVXP010000168.1 GCA_903909905.1 Akkermansiaceae bacterium | reverse complement strand
CTCCACGGCATCGATGCCGCGGAGGGTGGCTGAAAACATTTTGGTGATCATTTGAACACTATGAGAGTCGGATTGGAAATTGCGTGTCGCAAGCGGAAAAATCGCATGGTGGTGAATTTATCCGTTGGGGGCTTTGATCTTCCGATGGTTGCTTGCGACCAGCTGGCATGTAGAATGACGGCTGTGGCGGGTGTTTCATTCACATTTCTTGGCACGGGAACATCCGTGGGGGTGCCGGTGATCGGTTGCGGCTGCGCGGTTTGCACTTCGGAGGATCCGCGCAACCGCCGGCTGAGGTCATCGGTCTTGGTGTGTGCGGGCGGCACGACGGTGTTGGTGGATTCCGGGCCGGACCTTCGCATGCAGGCCTTGCGTGAGGGCATTCGGGAAATTGATGCGATTGTTTACACTCATGCGCACTTGGATCATGTCGCGGGCTTTGATGAGTTGCGGGCCTTTTGCTGGCGGCGTGATGAGCCATTGCCCTTGCATGCCACCGAGGAATGTTTGGGCACGCTCAAGCAGATGTACGGCTGGGCATTTTCCGAAGACAACCGATATCGGGGTTATGTGAGGCCCGATGCGAGAGTGATCGTCGGGCCATTTGTGATCGGTGATTTGCGGATCACGCCCTTGCCGGTCGAGCATGCGGCGCTCGAAACCGTGGGGTATCTGTTTGAATATCCCGGTGCGCGAAGTCTGGCTTATTTGCCCGATGTGAAACGGATCCCGAGCGATACTTATGATTTGATTCGCGGTGCGGATGTATTGGTGGTCGATGCCTTGAGGCCGGGGGATCATCCGACGCATTTTTCGTTGGCCGAGGCATTGGATGCGGTCGAGCGCAGTGGGGTGGGTGAGGCATGGCTCACGCATTTGGGCCATGAAAACGAGCACGCTGCGCTGGATGGCTCGCTGCCCGATGGCGTGCGTGTGGCGTGGGATGGTTTGCGAATCGGGCTATGAGCTGCGGGTGCTTGCATCGGTGGGATCGAGGGCTCATGGTGCGTGGCATGAGATGTTTGGGAATGCTTGCCGGCGTGTTTGCAGCGATGAGTCTCATGGCGGTGGCGACACCGGCGGTCGATTGCGTGGCGGTGCTCTACAACGCCGCGATTCCCGAATCGGCCAAACTCGCGGAAATTTATCGTCGCGCGCGTGGGATCCCGGAGGAAAACCTCATCGGCCTCGACATGCCGCAGCTGCCCGACATTTCGCGAGCGGATTACGATTTGAAAATCGCTGGGCCCTTGCGTGCGGAGTTTGATCGTCGCGGTTGGTGGCAGAGAGGGCGTGATCGCGATGGCTTGATGATGCCGCGCAGCAACAAGATCCGCGTGCTGGTGACGATGCGAGGTGTGCCTTTGCGGATCCAGCCAACGCCGAAGCCCGCGCCGCCTGCAGACAAGGCTTCAGAAAAACCTACGGCCAATCCATTTCTCGGTCGCGATGATGCGGCGGTGGACTCCGAGTTGGCGATGGTTGGCATCGAGGGGCTGCCGCTGGAAGGTGGCTTGGCCAACAAGTTTTACCGATCGGACAAATCGTGGAGTCAGGTCGACATGCCTTTTTTGATGCTGACCTCGCGCATCGACGCCTCGTCCTATGGCATATGCGATCGCATGATCAAGGATGCGGTGGAGGTGGAAAAAACCGGCCTGTGGGGCATGGCGTATGTGGACATTGCCAACAAGTTTCCGCAGGGGGATCAATGGCTTGAGACGGTGGTAAAATCCTGCAACGGCGTGGGGATACCGACAGTGGTCGATCGCTTCAACGAAACGCTTCCGCGAAACTACCCGATGAATGAGGCGGCGGTGTATTGCGGTTGGTATGATTGGCATGCGAGCGGGGCGTTGTTGAATCCGCGTTTCAAGTTTCGTCGCGGCGCGGTGGCGGTGCATTTGCATTCGTATAGTGCCGAGCAGCTTGGCAATGCGTCGAAGAATTGGTGCGCGCCGTTACTGGCTCGTGGTGCGACGGTGACTGTCGGAAATGTTTACGAGCCGTACCTGCACCTCACGCATGATTTGGGGTTGGTGATGCAGCGATTGTTGGATGGTCGCACATGGGTCGAGGCCTGTTGGATGGCGATGCCAGTGACTTCGTGGCAGGGTGTGGTGTTGGGTGATCCCTTGTATCGGCCGTTTGCGCGGCTTGCGGGTGATGGCGACATTCGCAAGGAGGATGTGCCGTATCGCGCCTTGCGAGCCGCGTTGGTGCAGTGGCCCGACGATGCGATCGAGAGGCGTCGGCAACTGTCCTCGGCGGCGATGCGATTGAGGAGTGGTGTGTTGATCGAGGCGCAGGGGCTGGGTCTGCTGCATCAGGGCTTGCAGGCCGAGGCGGCGCTGAAGTTTCGCGAGGCCAAGACGCTATATCCGGCGACGGATGATCAGATGCGGCTCGATATGCACCTTATTGCGATGGACCGCGCGGGTGGTCGCAAGGATCTTGCCATGCGCGGTTTGCGCGACGCGCAAATGCGATACGGATCGATCCCCGAGTCCGATGCGCTCAAGGGCTGGATCGACATCATCGAACCACCGCAAATCGCCAAGCCACCAGAAAAAAATCCGGGAGCTCAGGCGAAGCCCAAATGAATTTTTTACTCAAACCTAGCGACGCATGAATTATGGATTTCTGTTAGAATCGGTGTGGCATCCGCCCTTGGCATTTGCCGAGACGACCGTGCGTGCGTTGCCACCCGAGCTTGAGTTGCAGGCATTGTGGTTTGCCGGCGCCTTCGGTAGGGAGTTTCGATCAAGCTGTGGCAAACAGGTGAAGGTCGTGCAATTCGGCGAGTGGAATCGCGGCGAGGGTCCGGACTTCATGCATGCGGCGGTCGAGATCGATGGTGAAACGCGCCGTGGTCCGCTCGAGTTGGATCCCACACCTGAGGCATGGGAGGCGCATGGTCATGCGGTGAATCCGTCATTTAAGGATGTGATCCTTCATGTGGTTTTCCAAACGAGCGCGCGACAGTTTTTCACGCGGACCTGCGAGAATCGCGAGGTCGTGCAAATTGCGATCGGCGAGTCGCAGTTGGCGGATGCCTTGAATCGCCCGATGCGTGAGGTGGCGATCGCGCATCCGGGGCGTTGTGTGTATCCGCTCAAGAACATTGCAAGCGCCGGTATTGAGCGCTTGCTGCGTGAGGCCGCGGTGCATCGGGCGCAGTTGAAGGCATCGCGTTGGTTGAAGGTCGCTGAGGCGCATGGCAGGGACGCGGCCTTGTTTTTTTCCTGCGCCGAGACGCTTGGTTACGGTGGCAATGCCTTGGCGATGAGGCTTCTTGCGCAGCGTGCGCCGCTCGATGCGATGCGTGCCGAGGCGGATTCCATGGAAGCGGTGCTGTTTGGCGTGGCCGGATTTTTAGAACCCGGTTTGCACGAGCGCGCGGAACCGGAGGCGCGCGACTATTTGCGAAATTTGTGGGAGCAATGGTGGAAGTGCCGCAGCCGTTATGAATTTGCGGGTCACCGTGCGATCCCGTGGAAAACTTATGGTCAGCGTCCGGCCAATCATCCGCACCGCAGGGTGGGGGCCTTGGCGGCACTGATTTCCGCATGGCCGCAGTTTCGCAAGCTTGCCTTTGCGCGACCCTTTGAGGTCAAGCCGCTGGTGGACTTCCTCCATTCGCTCGAGCATCCGTTTTGGTCGCGGCGCCACACGCTCACGGCGTCGGCATCGGCGCGGCAGGTTGCGGTGTTCGGTCGTTCGCAAGCTCTGGAACTCGCGGCGAACCACCTCATTCCTTTGGCGATGCATGAGGATGGCATGACCTTTCGCAGCTACCACAAGCTCCGTCAGTCTTCGCCCAACGACAAAGTGAAGCGCTGTTCGCTGCGCCTCTTCGGATCCACCAAGGTCGCGGCACCGTGGTTGCGGCGCGTGTGTCATCATCAGGCCTTGCTGCAGGTGTACCAGGATTTTTGCCTCGAAGATTTTTCCGATTGCAGCAACTGTCCCTTCCCGGAACAACTTCAGCAGTGGAAATGAACGACAGCATCCAACTCAATGGTCAGGCTCACGCCGTGCAATGCCCGCTCAGCGTGAGCGCGCTGCTTGCCAGCCTTGGCTTCGACGGCATACCGGTCGTCGTCGAGCTCGACGAGCAAGCAGTCTTCCCGCGCGACTACGCCAGCATCGAAGTCAGATCAGGCTCGAAGGTCGAGCTTGTCACGCTCGCCGCGGGTGGCTGATGCGCCCCTGCTTTGCTTGAACCACGAAACACACGAAATTTCACGAAAGGTGTGGGATTTCATGTCGTGCTTGTTTCAGCATTTTGGAAAAGCCATAAAATCCCCAGGGTCTTCTTATTTTGTGTTGTTTCGTGACTTTCGTGGTTCCTTCTTCGGAATCTGGGTTGAAGCGAGGAAATTTCCGCCCCTTGGCATTTTTCCCTTGCCACCATGGGCCTAGCGAATCCATCGTCCGCCCACATTCGCATCTGCGAAATCCGGCGTAGCTCAGCGGCAGAGCGGGTGACTGTTAATCACTAGGTCGTTGGTTCGATCCCAACCGCCGGAGCCATTTAAAATCAAGGGGTTGTGACCAAAATAAGGTGGTCAGTAATTAGGGTGTAGGCACCAAGACTAAACACGTAAGAGATTTTTAGCTGTCCTGCGTGACGCGTTTTTTCGATCTGGTGTGCTAGGCTAGCGATTCGAAAGTTGGCAGGAGTGGGCGGCGAAGCCTGCGCCGAAGGCGGTGAGCCAGAGTGATTCGTTTTTCGGGGAGGTTTGCATTCTTTCTTCCAGCGCAAAGAGGACCGAAGGGCTGGACATGTTGCCGTGGCGGCGCAGGACTTCGCGGGTTTCGGTGAGTTGAAAGGATGGCAGCGCGGATTCGATGGCCTCGATCACATCGCGGCCGCCGGAGTGGGCGATGATTTGGTCGGGCCTTTTTTCGAGTCTTGCGTAAAGCGTGGAGACCGCTTTGGCGGCGAGTTCGGGCACGCTGCGGTGGAGTTGGTTTTTGAGTTTGCCGGCGGAGTTTACGAAGCGGATTTTTTCGCGTTCGACAGGGACATGATGGGTATCGAATCCATGGAAACTACGGCAATCATCGTAGTTGTTTTTTCCGGTGAGGATGGCAGCTGCGGCGCCATCGCCGAAGAGGCAGAGCGAAATGAGCACGCCGGGTTCGTCGTTGATGTAAAAGGCGGCAGAGGAGACCTCCACGGCGACGACTGCGACGGTGTGTGAGGGGTTTGCGGCAAGGTATCCGTGGGCGGCACGGAGAGTGGGGATGGCGGCGCCGCAGCCGAGACCGATGAGATCGCAGAGATAGGCGTCGGGGCGCAGTCCGAGGGATTCCGCGATGTGGCTGGAAGGGCCGGGGCAGAGATAGCCAGTGCAGGTGCAAACAAAGAGGGCGTCGATTTTTTCCGCGTGAAGGTCGGCCTTGGCAAGGGCCTTGGTGAGGGCCTCAGTGGCGAGGGTGGGCGAGTGGGCTTCGAAGGATCGGTTGAGATCCTCCGCGCCTTGGCCAAAAACGGAGCCGAGATCAGCAGTGGTGAATTGGCGGGTGGCGATGCCTGAACTGCTATTCGTGAGGATTTTTTCCAACAGAGAAACTGAGCGGGGCTTGAGTGCGCTCAAGTCCGGATGCGATTGGAGGGCCCGCCAGGTATCCGCTTGGGTGAAGGTGTGTGGCGGGGTGGCAGTGGCGAGGGAGCGAAGATACATTTTATCGAATGAGGCTGAGGATGGGCTTGAGCGGGGCGTGTTTGAGGAGAGGGCGTGCGAGCGTGTGGAAAAGAAGGGGGTGAATGAGCTTTGCGGACTTGAGCCGTTTTTCAAAGCGTGTGCGCAGATGTTTTGCGATCTGCGCGCATGATTCGTCCCATGTCATTTCTCCGCTTGCGTAGGCGACGAGATGAGGGAGTGCGGTCTCG
>CAIVXP010000167.1 GCA_903909905.1 Akkermansiaceae bacterium | reverse complement strand
TCGCGAGAATGTAAAATGCGGAAACGAGAATGCTTTTGAAGCCCACGATCACCATGCCGTAAGGGTCATCCTTGCCGAGTGATGCGAGCTCACAATCAACACGCAAGGTGAAGTGCAGCAGATGGAAAATCACGAAAGCGAGAATCGTGAGACCCGACCAAATCATCATTCGCGATGACTTGGTGGCTTGGATGGTTGCCTTGCATTCGTAGGGCTGGCGGGCGGCGCGATTCTGACGCGTCAGTGCGATGGTGCCGACGACATGCAGCGTCACTGCCGCCAGCAACCCAATGCGCGCGATCCAGATGCCAGCGCCATGCAGCATCGAGTGAAGAAACGCGGCGTATTCATTGAAGGCTTCGCGGCCGGCGTAGATGAGCAGGTTGCCGGCGAGATGCCCGGCAAGAAACAGGCAGAGCAAGAGACCCGTCACCGCGACCACGATTTTTTTCCCGATGGAGGAGGACCAGTAGGTATCGAAGCAGCGAGTGATGGCGTTCATGATGAAAGGGCTGCCCTGATGGTTTCGTGGGCGCGCTTAAATAGACTCCCGTAGCGGTCTTTTCAAGTCGAGAGTCCGCTGGCGCTAAATAGGATGAAGCCCGGCTGTGCCGCTTTGCACGATTGAAATTCGGGCGATCGCCCCACCCTAGCCCCTTGGGCGCATGGCTGGAAATGGCAAAAAACCCGTGCCCATTGCGATTCAAGTTTGGGCTCCAGCAGATGCGTGATAATGCGAAGATCTCGCGCGAGGCGCTGCCAGTTTATTTTTAATTAATTGAAAATCAATGGCTTGAGAAAACATCGGATTTCCCATTTCCCTTTTCACAGCATCACTCACCGAAGTAGATGCCGATTGCGCGGGCCGCTTGGGCGAGCTCGCCGTCGGGCTCGACCAGGCGAAGCTGGTGCACCGCTTCTTCGATCGAGACCGACCCAACATGATATGACTGATAGCTCACCATGCGGCCAAACTGGCCTTGCTCGGCGAGTTTCACCGCCATCACGCCGAAGCGCACGCCGAGGATGCGGTCAAGCGCAGTGGGCGCGCCGCCGCGTTGCAGGTGACCTAGCGTGCAAGCGCGGGTTTCCTTGCCGGTGAGTTTTGAGAGGCTGTTGGCGACTTGTTCGCCGATGCCACCGAGGCGGACCTCGCCGCCGCAATTTGCATCGTGCGTGACGATTTCGCCATTGGGCATGCTCGCGCCTTCGGCGACCACCACCAGCGTGCTGTGGCATCCCTGTGCGTCGCGCTGCTTGATGAATTGAGCGACCTTGTTGAGATCGAAGGGGATCTCGGGCAAAAGAATCACATTCGCACCGCCGGCGATGCCACCCCAAAGCGCGATCCAGCCGGCGTGACGGCCCATGACCTCAAGCACCATCACCCGCTTGTGGCTTTCCGCCGTCGTGTGCAGCCGATCGAGGCCGTCGACCACCGTTTCCACCGCGCTGTTAAAACCAAAGGTCATCGCGGTCGCGCCGAGGTCGTTGTCGATGGTCTTGGGCACCCCGACGATCGGCCACCCTTCGCGATAAAGCTGCAAACCGGTGGTGAGCGAGCCATCGCCGCCGACCACGATCAGCGCGTTGATGCCAAGTTGGTCGATCGTGCGTTTGGCTTTGGCGACAATTTCCGCAGACACTTCGGCAATGTCGCCCTTGCCAACTTTGGCGGCGAAATGCCCCTTGTTGGAACTTCCCAAAATCGTGCCACCAAGCTTGAGGATATCGATCGTGTCCTGTGGCTGGAGTACGCAGTAGTCACCAGGCGGCAACAAACCTTCAAAGCCATCACGAAAACCGATGACTTCCCATCCGAGCTGGTGGGCCGCGCCAACCACACCGTGAATCACCGCATTGAGCCCGGGGCAATCGCCGCCACTATTGAGAATTCCGATTTTCATGAAGTTCTTTTTTGGCGGATTTGCACAGGGAACGAGCACGCGGAGGGAGTGGTCTCCGATCAACTCGGATCGGGCACGCTGATGATTTCGCGTCGCTTGTCACCAACAGGCGCACCGGCTGCAAGCCATGGATCATAGACTGCCCAACCCTTGTTGATCAACGAGCGGGCGCGCGAAAAACGATCGGGATTGTTCAGCACGACCACGATGAGCCGGCGTGGCGTGGCACCCTTCGAACCATCGGGCTTTGTGCGGACCAATGGATCGCGCTCCATGCAGACCGATACGCAGGCTCCTGCGGCAGATGAGGTGCCAGTTTTCACACCGAGGACGCCGGTCTCACCTGCGAGCTCGTTGGTGTTGCGAATCGAATAACTGCGCGAACCAGAGGCACCTTGGACGGCGACCTGCCTTTCCTTTTGCCGTGCAATGAACGTGAAGGCATTACGGCGCATCGCGTAGATCGAGAGCCGGGCCACATCCGCCGCGGTGGAATAGGCCTTGGCGCCGGGGCGCTCGAGGCCGTGAGGGTTGGCAAAGCGGGTTTGCGTCATACCCAGCGACTTTGCCAGACGATTCATTTCACCCAGAAACTCGCCGACCGGGTCACCGCTTTTTCCGCGACGCGTGAGCAGCTCCCGCCCGACATGATCGGCAAGGGTCAGCGCGGCAAGATTGTCGGAGCCGAGCAGCGCCGCATAGAGAGCATCGCGCATGGTGATGCGATCGCCGGGCTGCAAGTTCATGGGGTTGGGCCCGCCGACGAGGGTGGCCGTCTCCGGCACGCTGATGCGCAAGGACGAAATGTCCGAGCCGGTTGCCGTGGCCCAGTCGATCGCGACGATGCCTGTCGCGATTTTTGTAAGGCTAGCGATCGGGCGCTTGGCGGCTGCATTTGATGCAACGAGCACCTTGCCGGAATAGGCCTCGATCACCATCACACTCTCCTGTGACACGACGCCCTCTTGCGCCCGAAGCTGTACCGTTGCGGCAAAAACTGCGGCCATCACCCATGCGAATTTGTCATGAAACATACGGGCAAACGCTAGTCGATGCCCGCAGCAACTCAACCCCAAACCAAGCATGCTCGAGCGATGATTCAGCGCGCAGGCGTGGTCGCGCCTTGGGATGCGGTGAATTTGCTGCGAACCGCATCAATCCACGAGCGCCCAGTATCCTCATGATAGCGGAACGCCATGCCAACGCAAAATCCCACCAAGGCCATAACCAGCAATAAAAATCCGCTGCCACCGCCATTGCCAGCTCTCGAAGCCACGACCGTTACGGGCGCACGTGGCACGACGGGGCGTTGCGAAGAAACGCTCGGCGCAGGCAACAGCGTTGATGTTGGTGGCGTGCGCGGCGATGTGGCAGGCG
This sequence comes from Akkermansiaceae bacterium, assembly GCA_903909905.1. Lineage (GTDB taxonomy): Bacteria > Verrucomicrobiota > Verrucomicrobiia > Verrucomicrobiales > Akkermansiaceae > Luteolibacter. Next base: position 18,079 of record CAIVXP010000167.1, on the reverse strand, counting down.
GCGAAACGGATGGCGCTTGCTGCGGCAGGAACTGCTTTTCAAAATTCTCCGCGCCCAAGGCAACCGAGGCCTCCATGTCGAGCACCGCACACTCCTCCGGTGCTAACTCGAAGTGAAAAGCAACATCGCCCAGCTCAATTGAAGATCCATCGCGCAAGTTTACCACAGCCATAGGCTGGCCGTTGACCTTCATGCCATTGGTCGAATCCAGGTCGCGCAGTTCAAAACCACCGTGGACGCGCGCCATTTGCGCATGCCTTGATGAAATGGAGGCCGAATCAATTGTAATGTCGCAATCCTCCGATCGCCCGAACACCACCGGCGGGTGATCGAGTTGAAAGCGATAAGGTTGCGGAATTCCTCCCGGCACGGTGATGGTCACTCGAGGCATGTGCGAAGCGCGGTGTTGAGCCGATATGCTAAACGCAAATTGCGAATTGAAAAAGCAAATTGCAAATTTGAGTAAAGTACGACTACTGAAGATCCGTACACAAGTCAGCTTGACGCCGCACCGGCCTCATGCGGGAATTTCAGCACATGGCATGGAGAATTGATGAAGCGGTCGTCCGGGGGCAAATCGACAACACCGTCGAAGGCCGCACCACCGGCGTCATTTGGCTGTTCGGGCGCGACAAGCCCTTGGTCCTATCGCTCGTTGGAGATTGCTGGCGCGATCTAGCGGGCACGAAGCTCATGTTCGAAAACCCCTCGCCCACGACCCTCGACGATGCCCTGGCAATCGAAGCCGAACAAAATGGCATCATCGGCGACATCACCGCCTCGCGAAAAGCCCGCGTGCCGCTGGTGGATGAGGACGATATGCACCAAATCCGCAAGTCCGGCGGCGAAATCCCCTGCGAATGGAAAAATGTCCTCTATCTAGAGTGGTTCAGTGAAATCAACGGCCGCGTGGTGATCGAAACCACGGACTTCAAGCTCGATGTGTCATCGCATGAATGGTCGATGGATGCGGACGCCGAGGCGGCCCAGAAGCTCGCCAACCTCAACGCTATGCGCGATTTCATGGCGCAGGTGATCCGCCGCAGCGAGCCAAGCGATGAGCCGGATGATTTTTCCGACGACATGGATGAGTTTGCCTGGGAAAAGCGGCTCAAGGAATCTGACCGCCTCACCGACGCTTATCAGGAAGTGCTGGAAAAATACATGGAGGACAGTGACTGCGAGCGCAAGGAGGCCTTCGTGATGGGGTGGGACGGATTGCTGGATGAGCTTGCCGAACGCGACGAATCAACCGCCCGCAACGATTTTGGCGACCACGCCGACATCGATGAGATTGAGCGAATGAATTTTGAAAGCGACGGACAAGAAGCCGACTTCGACGGTGAAGACTCCTTTGGCAAATACGAGAGGCACCCGCTGCAAGCACGCGCCCAAGAGCTTGCGCTGCGGGCGATGGATGTCGTTGCAGGTGAATCAAGCCAAGGCTCGCCATCCTATGTACTCGTCTCAAACCTCCTGCAGGTCAGCGGCAAGCTCGCTGCCGCGCTCAACGACCGCAGCAGCGATTACGAACCCGAAACGGGCTATGTGTTGGCCATTTTGAAACGCTGCCTCAATTGGCTCAACGAAGCGGTCGGCTGCTGCCAAGAACTCATGACCACCGAAGAGAATGCCGACCAGCTTGCGGCTTTGGCCCACATCCGCAGCACGATCTTTGAAATCCGAGATCACATCACCGAACTTCGCCGCGAGCTGAAATGACAGCAAGGCGGCTTGCAGGGATGGCCGCAAGCACCTAGTCTCCCGCCATGCCCCACGCGACTCACACGCGGTTTCTCGATTCCGGCACGCCTTTCCCGTTGAGGGATGGAGGCAGCTTGCCGCAGGTCCGCATTGCCTATGAAACATGGGGCGAACTGAATGCCGACAAGTCGAATGCGATCCTGATTTGTCACGCGCTCTCCGGCTCGCATCACGCTGCCGGCCGCAATCCTTCAATCGAAGGTGTGGGTTCACTCTGGCAAGAGGAACTGCACGCCGGTTGGTGGGAAGACATGATCGGTCCCGGCAAGGCCATCGACACCAACAAACATTTTGTCCTATGCGCCAACTACCTCGGAGGATGCTACGGCAGCACCGGCCCGGGATCCATCAACTCGGAAACCGGACGCCATTGGGGATCTTCATTTCCTGCCGTCACCGCCGCCGATCAGGTCAACGCCCTCGCGCTTGTGCTCGACCAGCTTGGCATCGACGTCCTGCACGCGATCGTCGGCCCATCGGTCGGCGGCCTTGTCGCGCTCACATTCGCCACGCGCCTGCCCGAGCGCGTCCGCAATGTGATCGCCATCGCATCGGGTTTCAAAACCACGGTCCTCAATCGCCTGATCCTTTTCGAACAAATCCTCGCGATCGAAAACGACCCGCACTTCAACGGCGGCGACTACTACGAAGGCGATGCACCGACCTACGGCCTCGCGCTGGCCCGAATGATTTCGCACAAAACCTTCGTCCACCTCAATTCGATCGAGCGCCGCGCGCGCAAGGATGTCGTCCAGTCCGACGATGTGCTCGCATGGTACAAGGTGCGCGACCAATTCCAGAGCTACATGCTCCATCAGGGGAAAAAATTCGTGCAGCGCTTCGATGCCAACACCTACCTCCGCATCATCGATCTCTGGTCACGCTTCGACGCCACGCTCGAAGGCGATGCGGAAACGCCGGCCAATCTCTTCCAACGCTCCCGTGCCGCCAACCAACGCTGGCTGGTCTTCTCGATCGATTCAGACTTCTGCTTTTACCCGGAAGAACAAGCCGAACTGGTCAAGCACCTCGAGCGCGCCAAGGTCGATTGCATGCACATCACCGTGCACTCGGAAAAAGGCCACGATTCCTTCCTCCTCGAGCCCAACCTCTACACCCCGCACATCGCGTGGATGTTGGAGCGGTGAGATCGATTTATTCCCCCTCTTCATTCGCTGGCGCCACAAGATCCAACGCTTTTTGTTTGAGAGCACCCTCCGGCAACGACTTGCGCCACTGATCAAAAGCGGCTGCGTCATCGGCAAGGTAACTTTGGAGAATCTCCATCTGCGCCTGGTCCGATAGCAATCCCGGCGACTGCCCGCTCGCCCAGCACGCCGAAGCGGCAGGATCAACCGAAGCCCAATCAACCGCAAACTGATTGCTGGCAAGTCGGCGCTCATTTTCATCGGGCAAACCACCAATCCATTCAAGCCCGGCAACCGGTGATTGCCTCGCAAAAATGGTCGATAGCTCAAGCACGGCTTCGGTGCGCTCATTGGGGCTGGAAACATTTTTCATCAACCACTCGGAACTCGCCGCCAAATCCACCGTAGCCCAATTCGCCAAGGTATTGGCAAACTGCGTCATGTCGCCATGACCTCGGCTCGAATCCAAGCTGGCCGAAACCGCCGCGACAGGATCGCTCTTGGCCCAACCGGCATAGGAAGCACGCCTCAAGACCGATGCCAATCCCTTGTCCGTGACCTTTGCTCCCGCATATTCCACCGCCGCCACAGGATCAACCGTGCCCCAACCAAAAAGAGCGCTCTCAAGTGCAGCATCCCGCTCTTTCGATGCGGGAAGAGAAGAAAGCAAGGTCGCTGCCTCAGTCCCATTGATGCGAGACCATGGCCCTGAAATCTGAATGAGACTGTTGTGCAGCTCGATCCCGGAAAGATTTGCCATCACCCATTCAGCCGCGCCTTTCGGATCACTTTCCGCGAATTGCGCCAGGGCGAGGCGCATGACCTCCTTGCGCCGAACACTCAGCTGCTGACTCTTGATCCAATCAAGCGCTCCACGCGGATCACGCCCAACCCAGGCTTCCATGTGATCCATCGCGAGCTTGAACCGTGCAAGCGGGTTCACTTCACGCTCGAGTTTGGCACGAAGATCAGAAGGTCCCTTACCCGGGCCCAACCATTTCTTCTCTCCCGCGCGATAACCCGGCGACACGCCATCAGCTAAGGCCTTGGGTTCGATCGGTCGTTCAGAATCGGTTTGTCTAAGGCGTCCCAGCAGGAATCCCAAGCCCCCGAAAATGACGGCAGTCAACAATAGCGAGCCAATGCGCATCGCCATCAAAACCAGTCATCGTAATTAAAGACCAATACATCCCGCCATGCCCAGCTGCCGACAAACTCAAACAGGTTGAGCTGAGGGTAGTAGTAATCGTCAAGATAGAGGCCAAAGCCCCCGCGGCTAACACCGTTGTAAAATCTATTGGCCTTGAGCCGATTAAGCCCCGTGGTCATGACAACGATACCGCTATTAGCATCGTAGTAATCCGTTGCCCAAAGCTCAAAGCTCATCGCGCCAGAGCGATATCCGGAATAGTTGGTCACCCGGTCCATGCTGATCCTCGCAGTCTGGTAATAATCCGAACCAAGGTTGCGATAGCGACCGCTCTGCTTTTTACCTTTGCCGTAGAATCGGTAGGTATCACCCAAGACATAAGAACCTCCACCCTCAAGCGCGAGATCCGCGGCTTGGGATTCGGTGGGAGCAAAAGAAACCAAACCTGCAACTGTAAGAATCGCGGTGATTTTTTGAGCAATCTTTTTCATAGTCATGTCTGCCATAGACGTACATGAGACTGACGAAATCTCCACTTAATTCGAAAAAAACGAGCTGCACTCAAAAAACTCAATAATCCGCCACCGGGCTGTTAGAGACGGTTTCCTCGGCGGGGTCGAATTCTGCCGCAAGCTTGCCGATCGACTCGCAGGTTTTTTGCCATCGCGCGTCCGACCATGCGACTGGGGCCCGCAGCACCCGGCGACGGAAACGTTCGACGCGATCCTGCGCTTCGTGCCGCATCCCGAGGGGCAGCTCGCCGATCGCGCGGGCGGCGGCTTCCGCGGTATCAGCGCGGTGGCAGATCATCGCCAAGTCATTGCCGGCACGGATCGCCAGTTTCACATCCTCGCCACGGCCATAGCGATTGGCGATGGCCCCCATGTCGAGATCATCGGTCATCACCAAATGGTGATCGAAGCCGAGTTGATCGCGCAAAAAACGCCGGATGATTTTGGGCGAAAGTGAAGCGGGAAAATCGGCATCGATGTTTGGAAACTCGATGTGCGCAAGCATGATGGAATCCAGCTCGGGCATCAACGCGGTGTACGGGATCACATCCTCGCGCAACAATTCCTCGAGCGTGGCGGGCGACGATGGAAGATCGTGGTGCGGATCGGAAACAGCGCGGCCGCAGGCAGGGAAATGTTTGGCGCAGCTTGCGATCGAGCGCCGGCGCAACCAACGATTCCATTGACCCGCATAATCGATCACCCGCTGCGGATCACGCCCCCAGCAACGGCCACGCAGGGAGTTGGAAAGCCCGGGAAAATGATCGAGATCCAGCACCGGTGCAAAGTTGAGATTGAAGCCAAGCAGCTGCAGCAGGTCACCGGTCAACGTGCCCGCATCGGCGATCTTGCCCATGTCGCCACGCGCCGCCAACGACGCAGCCGATGGCAAAGCCGGGGCGATGTCCTTGGTGCGCGTGACACGCCCCCCTTCTTGGTCGATGCCGATGATCGGCAGATCCACCGCAAGGTCGCGCAGGTCGTCGGTGAGCTTACGAGTCTGAGCGGGCGAAACGATGTTGCGCGTAAAAAGGATGTAACCCGCGGGCTGCAAACGGCGAAACAACGCCGCCTCCGCAGGCGTCAGCTCAGGACCCTCCAGCCCAAGCAGCAGCAACGATCCATCGCACATTGCGAGCACTCAAGCATCCGGCCGCCAGCTTGTCCACCCATGACGCGCGCGTCGTTGTTTCAAAAAAAAGTGGGCTTCCACCGGATTATGGATTGCGGCTCGGACGTTCATCTCTAGCTTTGGAACACCTACCTTTCCCATGTCCACCCCCAGCGTCCGACCACTCAACCAACGCGTGCTTCTCATGGGCACCTGCCTTTGCGACGCCTTCTTCGACGATGTCGCAAAAGCCACGGTCGAGGTCCTTGAACATCTTGGCGTCTCGGTCGATTTCCCCGAAAATCAAACCTGCTGCAGCCAGCCGGCATTCAATTCCGGCGATTGGGAATCTTCCCGCAAAGTCGCCCGCCATTGCGCCGAGGTTTTCGCTGGCGAAGTGCCGGTGATCGTTCCTTCAGGCTCCTGCGCGGCCATGAACCGCCACGGCAACAAACTGCAATTCGAAGAGGAACCGAATGCCTCGATCGACTCGCTGGCCAAACGCACCCGCGAAGTGATCGATTTCATTTTCAATGACCTCAACATCCGCACCTGGCCGGGTAAATTTGAAAAGCCCACCCGCATCGCGTTTCACCGCTCCTGTCACAGCCGCGGCACAAAGACCGGCGAGGCGGTGCGCACGCTGCTTACATCGATCGAAAACGCGGAAGTCGTCCCCTTCGGCCAGTCGGAGCAATGCTGCGGCTTCGGTGGCACCTTCTCAGTCACCTTTCCTCACATTTCCGGGCAAATGGGCACGCTCAAGCTCGACCACATGCTCGAAATCCGGCCCGATATGCTGGTCGGCACCGACATGTCCTGCCTCATGCATCTCAACGGGCTCGCGCAAAACCAAGGCCGCGCGGTTCCACAATTCCATGCCATCCAGATCCTCCGGGACACGCTGGTGAAACCAAACCAATCGAATCCATGATCGGCACCCAACCCATTGACCTTTACGCCCGCAAGATCAGCGACGAAAAGCAAGGCTCTGTGCTCGACGGTTCGTCGAAGGGCACTGAAAAACGCTACGAGTCGCTGCATAAAGATTATGCCGACCCCGACTCGCTGCGCAAACTTGCAGGCGCGATCAAGGATCACACGCTCCACCATCTCGGCGATTACCTTGCGAAGGCCGAAGTGGCGCTCACCAAGCGCGGCGTGAAGGTTCATTTCGCCGCGACAGCGGAAGATGCCCGCCAGGAAATTCTTTCGATCCTGCGCGGCCACGGCGTCACCCAACTGACGAAGTCGAAGTCGATGGCCGCCGAGGAAATCCACCTCAACCCCTTCCTGATCGAAAACGGCATTGAATGCCTCGAGTCCGATCTCGGCGAATTCATCGTCCAGCTCGACAACGACGAGCCATCCCACATCGTCAAACCGATCATCCACAAAAACCGCCGCGAAATTGCTCGCACCTTCCAGCGCGAAGGCATCGCCGCCGATTACAACGACGACCCGGAAACGATCACCCGCCGCGCACGCGTGCACCTTCGCGAAAAGTACATGCTAGCCCAAGCCGGCATCACCGGCGCGAATTTTGTCTGCGCCGACACCGGCCGCCTCACGCTCGTGACCAATGAGGGCAACTCGCGATTCGGCATGGCCCCTGCGCCAGTGCACATCGCACTGGTCGGCATCGAAAAGGTAATCCCGCGCGAACAGGATCTTGCTGTTTTCCTCAACTTGCTCGGCCGCTCGGCTACCGGCCAGCAACTCACGGTTTACACCGAGTTCATCAACGGCCCGAAGTCCGCCAATCAACCCGACGGCCCCGAGCACATGCACGTCGTTTTCATGGACAACGGCCGTACCGATGTCCTCGCGTCGAACTGCCGGGAAATCCTCCGCTGCATCCGCTGCGGCGCCTGCCAAAATGTTTGCCCGGTCTATCGCCAAGCCTCAGGCCACGCCTACCGCTCGACCTACGGCGGCCCGGTCGGCGCGGTGCTCTCGCCCTTGCTCTTCGGCGATCGCTTTCCGGAGCTCGCCGACCTCCCAAAGGCCTCGTCGCTATGCGGCGCGTGCAACGAAGTTTGCCCGGTCGACATCCCCATTCCCGACTTGCTTCTGCGCCTGCGCGATAAGGCAAAACGCGAAGGGGTGCATTCACCTGCCGCCCTGCCGATGACGCCTTTCTCCGCCCTCGCCACCTCACCCTCGCTGTGGCGCACCGCGATGACGATGTCAAAGGCCATGAACCACCTGCCCATCCATGTCGCCCCCATCAAGCCGCTTCAGGACTGGCTGGGCCAACGCACCCTGCCGGAATCTCGCGGCGGGGATTTTAGAAAATGGATGAAGACGAGACAGCCAAAATGATCGTCTGTCACTGACCGCACGCGATTGGATTATGTTCCATTGCCGTAAAAAAATCATAGCACCCAACCTTTTCATTCCATGTCCCGCTCCGCGATCTTCGCCAAAATCGAAACCGCCACATCGGCGCTCAAAAACAAAGCGCCACTGCCGGAATACGATCTCACGGTGGTTCACTCACCACGCAAACTCGAGGGCTCGGATCTTTGGGAAATTTTCTCGCGCAACTTCAAGGCGGTGAACGGCAAAGCGATGAGCTCCATTGATGAGCTCGCGGAGTTTCTCAAATCGTCCGCGCAGATGCACGGTTACTGCGATCCTGTTTTGTTTGATGCGATTGGCTCGAAGCTTGTTGCGGCTGGGCTCACCGTCGAGACCTCCTACGAGCGCGAGCGCTACGACGATTACCAATTTGGCATCACTCGCGCGACCGGCGCGATCGCCGAGTCGGGCACGGTCATCATCGACGATGATCGCACCTCGCACCGTCTCGCCGCGCTCTCACCATGGGTACATGTCGCGGTTTTGGAGAAATCCGAAATCCACCGCACCATTCCCGAAGCAATCGCCGCTTTTGGAGAGAGCCCGAACATCATCTGGTGCACCGGCCCTTCCAAAACAGCCGACGTCGAAGGCATCCTCATCGAAGGCGTACACGGCCCCGGCGAGCAGATTGCGTTTCTTGTCTAAGCACTCCGTTGAATCAGGCTTGGCCCTTGAGAAAATTTCTCAGCTCAATTCCAATTCAAGATAGGCCTCGACCTCGCGAGTGGGATCATTGGCACGCATCAAGGCCTCGCCGATGAGTACTGCATTGGCGCCAGCCTCGAGCACACGCATCGCATCCTCCGGCGTCTTGATGCCGCTTTCCGAAACAAGCAACACATCATCGGGCACCTCCTCGGCCAACGCCTCGGTCGTCGCAAGATCAACCTCGAAGGTTTTCAAATTCCGGTTGTTGATGCCGATCAGATCGGCACCCAGCTCCAACGCGCGCTCCATTTCCGGAAGATCGTGCACCTCGACGAGGACATCGAGCATCAGGGACTTTGCCTCATCGTAGAGACGGCGCAAGTTGTCATCATCGAGCGCTGCAACAATCAACAGAATCGCATCCGCGCCGGACACCGCGGCCTCGTGGATCTGCACCTCATGAATCGTGAAATCCTTGCGCAGCAGCGGCGCATCGGAGAACCGCGAAATCTGCGTCAGATAACTCAGCGATCCTTGGAAATATTTTTCATCTGTCAGAATGGATAGACACGATGCGCCACCATCAAGGTAGCGACGCGCCTGACGCACGGGATCAAAATTCGGATCGATGAGCCCGACCGATGGCGAGGCCTTCTTCACTTCCGCAATGACCCCGAGGCGCATCGGGCCGCGATCGATCGCGGCGCGAAAGCCCCCAAATTCGTTGCGCTGAAGGGCGGCGCTGCGCAAATGGGCGGCACGAGGCATCAAGGCCTCAATCTCAAGGCGCTTGGTGGCGATGATCTCTGCAAGCTTGTCGGACATGGCGTGCCCAAGGGAATCCCAGACTGCGGGGCAAAGGAACAGGGAAATTTTGCAAATTTTGGCTTGCGGCCATCCGCAGGCCGATGCAAAAACCTCCCACGCAAATTGCGTCGCGGGCGTAGCTCAGTGGTAGAGCGCCACCTTGCCAAGGTGGATGTCGTGAGTTCGAATCTCATCGCCCGCTCCATTTCCCAATCGTTTTGGAAATGGGGGTCCCTCCGGCGATTGCCGACAACCCAGCCGCTAAATTTCCAACCACCATGTTTGTCTGGTCGAAGCTATCTGCGGAAAAATGGCTGGATGCTTGGGAAGAGCGTTTCTCCGGTAACCCGAATCTGGTCGTCGAATATGTGAAAGGCGGGCGCTCGATCCGCCTGCAGTTATTCTGCGAAACCGAAGCCCAAGCCCAGGCCGTCGCAAAACAATTCGGCGGCAGCATCCGCAAGCTTGCCAAGGCCGAATGGCAAAAGCCCCCTGCCGCGCCCCGGCCAATCAAGGTGCGCGATGCGATCCTGCTCACCGCCGAAACCAACGCATCGGAAATCAAGGCCCTGCGCAAAGCCAACCCGCAGCGAAAAATTATTTCAATCCCGCCGGAAATGGCCTTTGGCACCGGCGATCATGCCACCACCTCGACCTGCCTGCGCATGCTCGTCGATATTGCGCGCGAACGAAAAAATTCCAACTGGACCGTAGCCGACCTCGGCGCAGGCACCGGCGTGCTCGCGATTGCCGCAAAGCATCTTGGCGCCGGTGAAACCTTTGCCTGCGATTTTGATCCTTTCGCGGTCTCGGTTGCCCAGCGCAATGCCGAGCGCAATGACACGCCCGAGATCATCATCAAGGAACAGGATGTGTTGAAATGGAAGCCGCGAGCAAAGGGCTACGATGTCGTGCTCGCCAACATTTTCTCCACCGTGCTCATTCAGGCATGGCCGGTGATCGCCAAATCGCTCGCCCGCAACGGCGACCTTGTCGTTTCAGGCATCCTTGCCACACAGGCATGGGATGTCTTCAAAGCCGCCGCCGCCAATGGCCTCGGCTTTACCTCGGTCGTCACCAAAGGCAAGTGGGTCACCGCACGCGGCGGGCACATGGCCGACCTGATCACCAAGGGCTGAAAACAACGGCGGCCTCTGGCCAAGGTCATTTCAAATCCTTAACGCAGCGAAAGCCAATGTGGCTGGTGCCAGTGTCGGGCGGTGTGCCGCGACGAGAACTGGGACGATAACTTTCGCAGTAGTCGGGGTGACAAAGATATGAGCCGCCCTTGATCACGCGTTCCTGTGTCTGATACGGCTGGCTTGGGTTGTAACTGGACTTTGGACCTTGCGGGTTGTGACAAGAGGGCTCGAGCTTGCTCCGCGCATGACTGTCGGGCCGGTACCAGTCGCTCACCCAGTTCCAGACATTTCCACCCATGTCGTATAAGCCGTAACCATTGGCGGGAAAACTCATCACCGGCGCGGTGCCGACAAAACCATCCTCCTTGGTGTTTTTGTAGGGAAAATCTCCAGTCCATGTGTTGGCCATGAACTTGCCATCGCGCTTGAATTCATCACCCCACGCGTAGCGCTTGCCTTCAAGCCCACCGCGTGCGGCAAATTCCCACTCGGCTTCGGTGGGCAGACGCTTGCCGGCCCATTTCGCGTAAGCATTCGCATCGTCCCACGAGATCTGCACCACCGGGTGCTGCTCGCGCCCATCAAGATTGCTCTGCTGGCCCTCGGGGTGTTGCCAGTTGGCACCCGAAGTCCAACGCCACCACGCGCTCATTTCGCGCAAATCGACCGGCCCATCGGTCGGGGCGAAAACCAAAGAACCGGGTTGCAGCATTTCATCGGGCGGCTTCGGCGTGCCGGGCGCGACCTGTTTTTTCATCTCCTCCCAGTCGACCGACCTCTCAGCAGTGGTCTTGTAACCAGTAACCTCAACAAACTTGCGAAACTGCGCATTGGTCACTGCATGTTGATCCATCCAAAAACCATCGACCTTCACTTTCACCGCCGGGCGCTCGTTCATGCGGCTACACGGCAATTCACTGCCCATCAGAAACTCGCCACCCTTGATCATCACCATGCCTGCAGGCGATGCCTCGGAGCGATCTTGAGCCGACACCACTCCGTGAAGACAAAGCATCAAAATGACAGTGGGTGCAAATCGGAATATTTTCATGGAACCCGAAAACTTTGGCAGGAAAAAGAAAAAGTAAACAGCATGATTTTGGTATGACGAGCCCACTCATTTTTGGCACTTCGGGCACCAATAAGTCGAGCGCTGGCCCATCACCGCATGGCGGATCGGCGTGCCGCAAACACGGCATGGCTCACCTTTGCGTTCGTACACGAAAAGCTTTTGGCGAAAGTATCCGGGTTCTCCATCGGATTTCAGGAAGTCGCGCAAGGTGGTGCCACCTTCGGCGATCGCATCACCCAGTACATCGCGAATCGCCTGCGCGAGTTTGGCAAGGCGCGGCTTTGAAACGCGGTTTGCCTTGGTGCGCGGCAAAATGCCCGCGCGAAACAAGGCCTCCGACGCATAGATGTTGCCGACGCCGACAACCACTTTTGCATCCATGATCACGAGCTTGATTGCTGCCGCGCGTTTCGCGCAGGCGTCCTGCAGGTGCCTCGCAGTGAAGCCTGCTTCCAAGGGCTCAGGACCGAGATGCTTCAATAAGGCATGCGCCATAGGATCGCCGCGCAACAAGAGCACCAACCCAAAACGGCGCGGATCATGAAAGCGCAGCTGTTTGCCATTCGCCAGCGTGATGCCAACATGATCATGCGTCTTCCACGCATCCGCCGGCGAAATTACACGCAAGCTGCCAGACATGCCGAGGTGAATGAGCAAAGTGCCCACGCTCTCGATCTCAAGCAACAGGTACTTCGACCTTCGACGCGCGGATAAAATTTTCTTCCCCTCGATCTCGGCGATCGATTTGGAAACCGGCTGTCGCAGGTCACGCCGACGCACGATCACTTCCTTCACACGCACGCCGATCACATGCGGCTCGATGCCTCTGCGGGTGGTCTCAACTTCGGGAAGTTCGGGCATGTCGGTGGGCGCAGAAACTTTGAGCATGCTACGCGATACCAAGGCCGAATCAAGATCGGTACTTGCCAGCGGGAAACATCGGCGGCATAGCCATTTCATGCATCAGGCATTCATCCTCGGCGCCGGTCTTGGCACCCGCCTGCGGCCGCTCACCGATCGCCTGCCAAAGCCGCTGGTCCCGTTGTTTCACCAACCCATCGCGGCATGGACGATCAACGCCTGCGCCAAACTCGGCATACGGCGATTCGCCATCAACACCCATCACCTGCCCGAGGCATGGGATGATTTCACCACGCACTCCGTCGGCAACGAGATCACATTTTTCCACGAACCCATCCTGCTGGAAACCGGCGGCGGGCTTCGCAACATCAGCGAGTGGGTCGGCGATTCACCGCTGCTCGTTCACAACGGCGACATCTTTTCGACCATGCCGCTCGATGCACTGATCGCCGCCCACAAGGCCTCCGGCCTGCCCGTGACGCTTGCGCTTCGCTCGCAAGGCACCGCCACTCACATCGCTCTCAACGCCACAGGCAGCAGAGTCATCGACATTCACGAAAAACTCGGACGCACCGCAGGCACGCATGTCTTCAGCGGCATCTATTGCGTGAGCCCGGAATTCATCCGCCAAATTCCAGCGAATGAAAAAATTTCGGTGATCCCATTCTTCCTCGAGCTCGCCAAACAAAACCAACTCGGCGCCATCACGCTCGATGAAGGCATGTGGCTCGATCTCGGCGATCGCGAATCTTATCTCCGCGCGCACCGCGAGCTTGGGCTTACTCCGCGCGTGCACCCCGACGCGGTGATCCAACCCGGCGCCACCGTCATCGACTCGGTGGTCGGGCCCGGCGCGATTGTCGAACATGGCGCGGTCGTGCGCGACTCGGTCGTTTGGCCGAACGCAAAAATTTCACGCGGCACGGACCTCACGCGCTGCATCGTATGCTCGGCCGTTCCGGTTGCCGGCGTTCATTCCGACGCCGATCTTTGAAGGGGTGCTTGCGAATAGGCTCGATACGAATAAAAAATCACGACCATGGAGCAGGTGCTGAACCAATTGCCGCGAACCGCGATGGCCGGCGAATTTGTGCCGGAACATTACTTCCGTAAAATAGCCCCCGCAGAAATCCTTCGCGATGGCAGGCCGCTCGAAATTGATCTCGGCTGCGGCGATGGATCATTCCTTATGGAAATGGCCCGCCATCATCACGACCGCGACTTTCTCGGCGTCGAACGCCTGCTCGGCCGCGTGCGCAAGGTCTGCAAAAAAATTTCACGCGCCGGCCTCGACAACGCGCGGGTGCTGCGACTCGAAAGCCGCTATGTCGTCGAGTGGTTGTTGCCGCAAAATTCCGTCTCGCGCCTTCACCTGCTCTGTCCCGACCCATGGCCGAAACTGCGCCATCATCGCCGGCGACTCGTGAATGAAGATTTTCTGCAAGCCGTCCGCAACGCGCTCAAACCCGGCGGTGAGTTTCTCTTCATGACCGATCACGAAGAATACTTCCAATGGGCAGAAGAAAAAGTGGCGTCATTCGGCCGCTTTGAACGCCTCGAGTGGCAGGAGGATTCGTTCTTCTATCCAAAGACCGATTTCCAAAAACTCTGGGAAAGCGAAGGCAAAGCGATGTGGCGCTTGCGTTGCCGCAAACCGGTCGACTGAGAGGTGCACATTCGTTTCTGAAAAATCAACGCCGCTTCAACACAAACGGCTCGTCCCGCAAAAATCCGGCGAGGCGCAAATCGCCATTATCTTCGACCGTAATCGTCACACCGCCCACAGCGCATTGATCGATGACCTCGATCCCGCGCGATTTCCAATAGTCGACCGTTCCGGCGGAGCGATGCTCCTCAAGCGGAAACGCTGGATTGGAAAAAACAATGGCCCGTGGCGCAACCGCATGCAGGAAAGCATCGCCAAGCGAAAGGTCATTGCGATGACAGCCAGCGACGATCACATCTGCCGAGACATCGGCGCCAGCATCAAGCACTTGGTTTTCCGTCGAGTGACCGGCATCGCTGGTGAAAAGGATTTTCCACCCGCGCCAGTGCAGTCGATATACCGCCACCCGGTCATCCGCCCGCGCATTTTGCGCCAGCGGATCAGGCGCATGCACGACTTCAAGGCGCGCGCCATTGGGCAGACCGATTGATCGAGCTTCACCAGCCAAGCGCATGTTTATCCTCGATGGGTTTGCCATCCATGACCGATAGCCCGTGCTGCGCGAAAGCGTCACCGGCACCAGTGCCTCACGAATCGGAAAGGCCTCCCACACCGCCACCCCGCCACCAAGATGATGGCCATCGGGATGGGACAACACCACCGAGTTCGGGCGCATCCCTAGCGTCCGCAACGAGGGCATCACGGTGTGACGAAATCCGTTACGATCCCCGCAATCGAGCAACACGGCCTCACCGGATCCGCCGTAAAAACAAGCAGCTCCGGCGCCACGCTCGAGATCGTAAACCAAGAGCCCGGGCCGCATGGTTTTTCGAAGTTCCAAATGCCCTCCCGGAATCGCCGCAAAAAATTCGGCAGACTCAATCGATGCCCTCGCGACAAGGGCGTTGACTTGATTCAAACCGCGCGCAACGGGCCCGGCAATCGGTGAAATGGCAAGAGCAAGCAACGAAATGCAAAGCAACACGAAGACCAAAGGCACCAGCACCAATCCGGCAAGCAGTGAGACCGGCGTGGCCATGCCGAAATGAAACAGCGTCAAAGGGGCGGATCCCACCGCCGCCGCTGTCGAGACCGCTAGCGATTGCGCGGTGGCATGACGCAACGACAAAAACCAGCGAAGCGCGCGGCTCATTTGATCAAGCGGCAGATACAATTCGGGCGACGACATCCAACGGAAGCATCGAGCAAACAACGAGGTTCCCACCGCGATCGCCGCAACCACGCCATACGACAACTGAACGCCGGCCTGATACAACATGCGCCCATCCCACAACAAACCCACGAGCAACACCGCGCCCAGGGCATTGAGAAGGTCAGGCTTACGGCGAAAGGTAAAGGCCCCAAGAAACACCGCCGCCATCCATGCCGAACGCAAGGCCGGCGCGCTGTTGCCGGTGATCCATGAGTAACCAAAAATCAGCGGCAACAACACAAGCACCGCACGACGCCGCGAAACACCAAGTCGCCCCAACACAAACCAGCCGATGCTGCCGACCATTGCGACATGCAAGCCGCTCACCGAAAACACATGCAGCGTGCCGCTCTCGCGAAACGCCGCCACCAATGAATCCGCATCACGCGGCGTCTCACCAATCACCACCGCACGAATCACCATCGCCTCTCGTGAGTCCTCGTCGAGCCCAGCTGTTACAACTTCGCGAAACGCATGGCGAATCCGCGCGCCCAACACGGCATGCCAAGGCGTCGATGCGTCATCAAGCATGCCAGTTACCTGAAAGACCGCAGCCACATCCTGATTTCTCAGCCACTTCGCACGATCAAATTCACCGGGATTTCTCGGTTCCGGCAGAGCTTGGAAATTTCCTACCGCTTTCAACAACGATCCCGCCACCCGCAACTCTCCCCTACTCTGCCACAAGACCTTCGCACCTTCGTGCGGCCCATCAAGAACACGAGCCTTCGCCCACCAAAATCTCTCGCCTCCATCACTGTCCTCCAACAAACGCACACTCAAATTCGCAGCACCCGCATTCGACATCAGTCGCTCGAAATTTCGCTGACGCTCCAACCTCCACGACAGCACACCGGCCGCCACGACCACACACAAAAACCATGCCAAGCCGCGACGCCATGAACCGAACCACACGCCGAGCAGCCCCGCCGCCAAAACCAACACAACGGAAATACAAAACCCACCCCCGACGGCAAGCACACCGGCAATCGTCACCAATGCCGCTGCAAACAAAGGCCTACGCCCAGTGCGATCACTCAACCAGACACACGTGCCGGATGCTTTTTCCTGCATGACCCTTGCCCTTGAAAAATTCACGCGGAACCGCCGCTCACACCCCCTTCGGACTTCACCACCAAATTCATCCGCTCAAGAAACTCCCGCTCCTGTGCAGCCAACACCGCGGCCTCGGCACCTTGACCCAACTCTTGTAGCCTGTGCTTCGCATTCGCCGCATGACGCGTGTTGGGATAAAACTCTTCGACTTGCTGCATGAGCGCAGCCGCTGCCGCATGATCGCCATTGACCTGCTCCTGCAACTCGGCGAGACGAAACCTAAAATAAACCCCGTCGTCCATCGGCCATGCGAAAGCTTCAATGGCCTGACCCAGCGTTTCGATCGCTGCCTGCGGGTCATCAAGGCAATCCATCTGGATCTTGGCAATTTCCATCCAAGGCATCCGGTTGCCCGGCTCAGCCGCAATGGCATTGCTATACTCCTCAATCGCCGCCTCGTATTCCCCCTGGGCCAACAAGGATCGCGCATCGCGCATCACATCATGATCCACCATCTCCCCGCTGTCATAGATCGAATGCGTGAAGCGCTGAACGATCGCCGGAAGCACATGCACGACGAACAAAATCCCAACAACTCCCGCAGTTAGAAATGTCAGCAAAATCCCCTTAAAAGTCTGCTGCCCTTCAAGCCCGAGTCGCTCGCTTTCAAGATTTGCCGCTTCCCCCTCGGGGTCGCCCGCGCTTTGGATTTTTTCAATCAACTCAGCTTTTTGCGCGATTTGCAGATTGGTGAGACCATACCACAGCCAGCAAGCACCGCAGAGCAGCGCCAAAATGATATGAAAAGACCTTTTGGTCATTGAATAACTCTGAACGCCATCGGCTCACACCGGAAGCAAAAACTTCCTTGGTTCACAAGCGCCTCGCATTGCGACCCTCATCGATGAGCTTCCAAAAATGCTTCGATCCAGCCAAAGCCTCATCCTCACCAAGTGGCATTTTCGAGCGGAACAAAAAGTCCGAAAATGTCCCCTTGTGCAGCACGCGATGGACGACAACGGCGGATTCCTTGATCTCGAAATAAAGCCGATAATCCTTTGCGCGATAACGGTAAAGCACCCGGCCATCACGCTCAATCCTGCCAAATCGCTCACCATCGAGCTTCTCCAGATCCTGCCGACTCACTTTGAACTCATCCAAGAGCTCCAATTGCTCGAGCGTCCCAAGACTCGAAAGCTCGGCCGCGCTGATCTCGTTGAACACAATTTGCAACACGCGGCAAAATTACACCCCGTACCAAGCCGCGAAAAGCCCAAAGAAAGGGGCTTAGGCCCTCTCGCTGCCCACCGCTGACTTTGCGCTTTCCACGCCCACAGTTTCGCGGTTCGCTGTGCGAGGTTCATGAGATGCTTTTACTCACAGGAGTTGGAACGGGCGATGCCCGATGCCCATGCGTTTCCTGCCGAAAAATTTCGAGCCTCGAAGGACATGCTGCTCGAAGGCGGCATTCTATCTCCTGAGGAAATCATCGAGGTTGGCAGCGCCAGCGTCGGTCTGATCGAACGCGTCCACTCGCCCGACTACGTCCGCTCCATCGAATA
>CAIVXP010000166.1 GCA_903909905.1 Akkermansiaceae bacterium | reverse complement strand
GGGCTCCCCGAACTGGTCGGTACGCATGTTTTCAAATCGAATGAACGCATCGTCGAGATCCTCGCCGAGAGCGGTCACCTGCTCGGTCGCGAAATTTACAAACACTCCTACCCGCATTGCTGGCGCTCGAAGACGCCGATTATTTTCCGCGCGGTCGAGCAGTTCTTCATTTCGCTCGAAAAGCTGCGGGGTCAAGCGCTGGAGCAAATCGACAAGGTCGAGTGGCTTCCCGCATGGGGCCGCAACCGCATCTATGGCACCGTCGAGTCGCGACCCGATTGGTGCATCTCGCGTCAACGCACCTGGGGCGTGCCGCTGCCGGTTTTCTTCGGCGCCGATGGCAAGGCGATCCTCTCGGCCGAGCTTGCGCGCAAGGTCGCCGATGCGGTCGAGAGCGAGGGCACAAACTTCTGGTTCGAGCAAAGCGATGCCGAGCTCGCCAGCCGCTTCTGCCTGCCCGCAGGCGTAAAAAAAGGCCGCGACACGCTCGATGTGTGGATCGATTCCGGCTGCTCGCACGCGGCGGTGCTCGACCAACATCCCGAGCTCCACTCGCCTGCGGATCTCTACCTCGAAGCCACCGACCAGCACCGCGGATGGTTCCAAAGCTCGCTCATGCTCAGCGTCGCGTATCGCGGGGCCGCCCCTTACAAGTCGGTGATGACCCATGGCTTCGTCGTCGACAAGGACAAGAAGAAGCTTTCGAAATCCGAGGCGGAAAAAGCCGGCAAGCCGATCGATGCCGCGCATTTCTACAACAAGTACGGTGCCGACATCGTGCGCCTCTGGGTTTCTTCGGTCGATTGGCAAAACGAAGTCCCCTTCGGCGAGGACCTCTTCAAGCAAGTGGCCGAACCCTACCGCCGCCTGCGCAACACGCTGCGCATTTTGCTCGGCAACCTCGATGGCTTCGATCTATCGCGCCGGCAATCATCGCCCGCCGATCTCACGCTGCTCGACCGCTGGATCCTCGAGCGCTTGCACAGCGTCACCAGCGAATGCCTCAAGGCCTACGAAACCTACGAGTTCCGCAAAGTCTTCAACGCGCTCAACAACTTCTGCACGCACGACCTCTCGGCGGTTTACATCGATGCCACCAAGGACCGCATGTACTGCGACGCGATCGACTCGCCGCGGCGCATCGCTTCGCAGTCGGCGATGCACGCGATTTTCACTTCGCTGTGCCAACTGCTCGCACCGATCCTTGCTTACACCGCCGATGAGGCATGGGAACACGCGCCCTTCGCCGATGGCAGCGTGCACGAGCAGGATTTCCCGACGCCCGATCCCGCCTTCGCACCAGGTGAGGCAAGCGCCACGGCAGAGCGGTTGTTTGAAATCAAATACACCATCCAGACCGCGATCGAAGCTCGCGTGCAGGCAAAGGAATTCTCGCGCAACAACGAAGCCGATGTGACGCTGGTCATACCCGTGTCCGACGCCGCCTTGCTGCCGCTGCTCAACGACCGCGAATTCGCGACCGAGTTCTTCATCATCGCTGGGCTCAAGGCCACCGTCGGCGATGCGCTCGTCGCAACCGCACGCAAGACCGAGCTCCCGCTCTGCCCGCGCTGCCGCAAGCACGAGCCACTGCTCGAAAGCGGATTGTGCGAGAGGTGCGATGAAGTTATCGGATGAATCGAAACAACTACTAGATTTATAGTACCGATGAGCCTTCCTCGCCTTTTGGTTATTCTCACGCTGCCGCTTTACATCATCGACCAGATCACGAAGTTCTGGACGATAGGCACCTTTCAACCGCCATGGCACCAACCCGGCGCACACATCACGGTGATCGAAAATTTCTTCTACCTCGTGCGCGTCCACAACCAAGGCGTGGCCTTCGGCTTTGGCAACGGCACGGCATGGGCGCCGGTCGTGTTTCTCTTCGTGCCCCTGATCGCCCTCACGCTGTTGGTGATTTTCTGGCGCAAAAAAGCCTTCACCCATCCGCTCTCGATCCTCGCCGTCGCGCTGCTCGTTTGCGGGATTTTGGGCAACCTCACCGACCGCCTCGTCCAAGGCTTCCTGCTCGAAGACTTCAAGCATGGCCCATTCTGGGAGCGCCTTTCACAAGGCTATGTGGTCGACTTCATCGCCATCAAGATCCCATTCTACGACAAGCTTGTACCCTCGAGCGGCGGCTGGTGGCCGGCCTTCAATGTCGCCGACTCCTGCATCTGCATCGCCGCAGTCCTGCTCTTCCTCGGCGGACTCAAAGAAGATGCTGCGAAGAAGCCGGAGGCGTGAGGCGGGAGTGATTGGCAAAATCGAAACGCCGAGGCGGAGAGAACGCAGAGGACTTCGCGGAGGGAATTTGAGGGGGCTTCGAATTAACGAGGCAGCGACCCCCACCCACATAAAGACTCTGCGTCTTCCTCCGTGTGCTCCGCTCCTCTGCGTTTCGCTTCAAGTCCACAGAATGTTGACATCGTAGCTGCGAAATTTTTCATCGTGAGTGATGATGGTGAGACCCTCATTTTGCGCTTGGGCAATGAGCATTCGGTCAAACGGGTCGGCGTGATGTGAAGGCAGAGCACGCATGGTTTCACCATGTTGGTAACGCAGTGGGAGTTCCCACAGACCGCGAGTTTGGATTTCCCCAATGAGACAATCCGGCGCCTCAAGTTTGCCCAAAGACGCCTTGATAGCAATTTCCACAGCCGTGACAGCGCTCACATGAACGACACAGCGAGGATTCACGATCACTTTTCTGGCGGCTGGCTTCAGGCGAGAAGGCTCCGCCAACATCCATAGAAACACATGAGTATCGATCAGGTAGTTCATGAGGCATTGAACAGTGCCAGAATCCGTGGATCCTCTTCGTCAAAGTCCTCCGCGACCCGGATTTGCTTTTCGTATCCGCCAAGTTTGCGAGGCTCGCTCTTCGGGCGATACGCCGACAGTCGCACCATCGGCTTGCCATGTTTGGCCAGCAGGATCTCCTCACCAGCCGCCGCATCCTCCATCAGCCGCGACAAATGCGTCTTGGCCTCTTGCACATTCAAAATCTTCATGACTTCAAATCTGGTCTGATCTGGTTCATTTGTCAAATCAGGAGTCATCAAGGGTGCAGAATCGAAACGGGGGGTCATGCCCGCCATGCCCCCCAGAAATCTCCTGCAACCCTGACTTTTTCGGCTTTTCTTACTATTTGTCTGGGAAATAGTGTAATCGCGAGGCGGGGTTTGGCAGAATCGAAACGCCGAAACGCCGAGGCGCAGAGAACGCAGAGGACTTCGCCGAGGGAATTTGAGGGGCTTCAGATTAAAGATGCCCCCATCCCCACCCACAAAAAACTCCGCGCTTTTCTCCGCGTGCTCCGCTTCTCTGCGTTTCGCTGAAACACATATTTTGATCATTTGGCGGGAGCAGACGGGCGGCGCGATTGTCAATTTTTCAGCTTTTACAGCGCGCGGTCTTTTTCGGGCCG
>CAIVXP010000165.1 GCA_903909905.1 Akkermansiaceae bacterium | reverse complement strand
GGGCGGAGAGGCGCTGGAGGAGTTCGGCGTCGGTAAGGCCAGGCTTCGATAGACCGTTTTTCGGCATCGGCGGGACCTCGAGCAGGAGGTGGAAGTGGTTGTCCATCAGGCAGTAGGAGGTGACCCGGCAGCCGGAGAATTTTTCGTACATGCGCATCAGGGTGCGGAATTTCTCCTTTTCCTGGGCCCCAAGCACAAAGCGCCGGTCGACGATGCGTGAAATGCAGTGGTAGAAGACCGGTTTGGACTCCGAATTCCGCCACTCTGCAAGCCAGCGTGCCTGTCGCATGAAGGGAGGATAGCCAGCCAAGGCCAGATGGCAAGAGAAATTCTTATAAAAGGACTGTCCCTTTTTGAAGAGCGAGTAAAGAGCGAGTATCCAACAAGAGGCGAGTATCAAGGCAAACTGTGCATTTCGTGCCCGTGGCGACTTCGCAAAGCGCGATGGTGCTCAAGTGGCTGCCATGCCTTGTGGCTGCCTTGTGGCTGCCTTGTGGCTGCCTTGTGGCTGCCCTGTGACCTCAGAAGCCTGGAGCGGCGACAGTTGCGTTGTCGCGCTCCTCGATGCGTCGGCGCAGGATGCGATCGCCGATTTCGCGGATCATTTCAGAAAGCAGCAGCCAGAGGTGAGAGCCTTCACGGTAGTCGGCAGGGGCGATGTGTTTCACACGGCCCGCGTGGGTTGAAAGCTGGAAGCACTTCCGAAATGAACGGCCGGTGTGGTCCTCGGGGTTGTAAACAGCGATGCCGTGGCCGCCATTGCGGTTCATGACGGTGAAACAGGGAACATCGGTGGGTCCGTCGCCGACATAGATCATGTTTTCAAACGGGATCGGCCGTTGCTCGTGCGGCATGTGGTCATTCACATCCTGATCGTTGCGCAGCATGCCCTTGTTGATGCGAAACAGGTACTGTGTTTTGGTTGTGTGAGAGATCACGCGTTTCGGAAAACTGATGCGCCCATCGGCGTCCTCGCCGAACTCGCAGCCGAACATCGCGCGCACGAACGGTTGCAACCGTGAGCCGTCGAGCAGCGCCTTGAGGCCGGATGAAATGATGTAGTGTTCGATCTTGATGCCCGCGGCTTCGTGATCCGTGCCGAGGGAGTTTTTCGGCAGCGCTTCAAAGACTTCGGGAAGGCCGGGAAAAAACTGCAGGCCGCGGCCGAGATCGTTGAGCCGCTTGTTGGTGACCTGATCCATTCCGAGGTAATCGAGCAGGCATTTCATGTAGGCGAGTTCGCCGTCCCATTTTTGCTCCTGAACAAGTGAGTTGCAGCGTTTCCAGAATTGGATCGGATCGATGCCGAATTCCGGAAACAGCACATCATCCTGCATGTAGCGCGGGCTGAGCGTTTGGTCGTAGTCGTAGACCAGTGCGATGGTGTTTTGCGGGGCGGCCATTGGGGTCATCATACTCGCCGCTGCGGGCTCGGACGACAAGGGGGAAATCCGGTTTCGGCGCGGGGTTTGGCGATGATTTGCAAGTGTTTTGACAGCGGCCGTTCCGATGCTCATATTTTGCGCATGCAGGCGATGCAGTTCGAACAATCGGTACAGCGCATTCTAGGTCGCGACAGACGTTTCGACCCGCAGGCGTACTTTTTCGTCAAGGAGGCCCTGGACTTCACGCTGCAGCGGGTGTCCGGTGGCAATGGAGGTCAGGCCCGGCATGTAAGCGGCCAGGAGTTGCTCGAAGGGTTTCGCGATTGTGCGCTCGAGCAGTTTGGGCCAATGGCCTCGACGCTGATGGAAGAATGGGGAGTGCGGCGCTGTCAGGATGTGGGCGACATGGTTTTTCTGCTAATCGAGGAGCAGGTTTTTGGAAAACAGGAATCCGATCGTCGCGAGGATTTTTCCGGCGACTTTGATTTCATCGAATCCTTGGTCGCGCCGTTTTTGCCGAAAGGTGAAAAGGTGCTCCGTCCGAGTGTGCCTGACGCTGTCGAAAAGCTCGGCAATGTTTGCTGAGCATCAACGCGCTTGCCGTTTGGCTCTTTGGCTGTTGCTTGAAGCATCTGCCCTTGCGAGTGATGTGGATTTGTTGCCTGCTTCGGTGGTCCTTGCCAATCGGCGGATGGGTCCGGGTGTGATGGCCGATTGGTCGCGTGACGAAATCCTCAAAGCGTCTCCGCGCAGCATCGACGAAATGTTGGTCACGGAGCCTGCATTTTCGCTTTATCGGCGACAGTCGGCGATTTTTGGAAATCCGACTTCCGCCGGTGTGAGTTTGCGCAACACCGGTGCGACGGCTGCTTCGAGGTCGCTGGTGTTGTTGGATGGAATTCCGCAAAACGATCCATTTGGCGGATGGGTGAATTGGGCGAGGTATGACGCGCTGACGCTTGATTCCGCCCTTATCGTCCCATCGGCACAGGCACTGCTTTGGGGAAATCAGGCGCCGGCGGGAGTGATCCAGTTGAATGGTGCGTCTCCTTTTGACGAGCGGCATTCGTTCAGGCTCGCGGGTGGAAGTCAGGGTGGCATTGGTACATCGACGGCGCATGCGATGAGCAATGAGGATCGCACGCTCGCGGTTTCGTTTGCGGCCTTTGCTTTTCACACCGATGGATTTTACGCGCTCGATGAAACGCAGCGCGGCGCGGTTGATCGCAGGCTTGAGACGGAATTTTTTGGCGAGGAAATCAAATTTGCATTGCTCATCGCGCCAGGCGTGTTGCTTGAGCCGAAGTTTTCAAATTACTATGAACATCGTAACAACGGCACCAAGTTGTCGGAGAACTCCACGGATGCGTATGATTTTTCAATTCGATTGATGTCGGAGGATGCGGCTGTTTCGTGGCGGGCCGTGGCATGGCATCAGCGGCGAGAATTTGAATCGGTTTTCACATCGGTGACGGATGATAGGTCGTCTGAAAGCGTTGCGCTCAATCAATTCGACGTGCCGGGTCTCGGCACGGGCGCGGCATGGAGTGTGGCTTGGGGCGATGAGGAGGCTTGGAGTTTTCAGTCGGGTGTGGACTTCAGGTGGCTGTCGGGCGAGACAAATGAGGATGTTGGCACTTTTCGGCGCCGCGAGGCGGGTGGTGAGCAAACGTTTGCCGGGGTGTTTGTTGGCAGTGCTTGGCAGATGAGTGAAAGCGATCGTTTTTACATCAATGCGCGGGCGGATCAGTGGACGATCGACGAAGGTCGGCGGATAGAGACATCGCTTGCGAGTGGTGCTTTACTGCGTGAGGAGCGTTATGAGGATCGAGATGGAGTTGAGCCGTCCGCATCGCTTGAGTGGATTCATGAAATGCCGCGCGATGTCGAATCGCGTGTGGCCTTGGGGTCGGGATTTCGTCTGCCAACCTTGAATGAACTTTATCGACCGTTTCGTGTGCGCGATGACATTGTCGATGCCAATCCGGAGTTGGATTCTGAGCGTTTTTTGAATGCCGAGGCCGGGCTTGATTGGAAGGCAAACGACGCATGGAAATTAAGAGCCGCGCTGTTTCACCATTGGATTTCTGATGCGATCGCCAATGTGCCGCTGACCGGTACCGAGTCCATTCGCGATAATGTGGATGATGCCCGGGTGGCGGGAATTGAGGCATCAGCCGAGTGGTTGCCGCATGAATCGGTCACGCTGGCAGTGCGCGGGCTTTGGTCGGAAACGGAATTTACCTCATCGCCCGAGCAGCTTTTGCTTGAGGGAAAGCCATTCCCTCAAGCTCCCGATCTGCGGGTCATCGCCGATGCCGAGTGGTGTGCGTTTGAGGGCGTGAGTTTGTTTGGCGGAGTGGAATACGGGGCCTCGCAGTTTGACGATGCGTTGGCGACACGGGTGATTCCCGATTATACTTCGGTGAGGGTTGGTGTGATGCGAAAGATCGGAAACGCCACCTTACAGGTACGCATTGAAAACCTTTTCAATGAGGAGATCGTGACCGGCTCGAGCAGCAATGGCCTTCGCACGCTGGCAGCACCGCGTTCGCTGTGGGCCTCGCTCGAGTGGGGCTTTTGAAATATCGGAGCCGCGCATTCGCGGATTGCCATTCGCGGGTAAAGATGGGTAGTTCTCACCATGCGGAAGATCATGGTAATTTCATTTTTTGCCTGCGCTGTTGCGTTGGCAAACAAGGTCAAGACCGAGGAATTGTACCGAATGCATTGTGCCGCATGTCATGGCGCTTCGTTTGAGGGCGGGCAGGGTGGCTCGTTGGTCGACGGTGAGTGGAAACATGGTGGATCCGATGAGGACATCACGCGATCGATCGCAATGGGCAAACCCGAGCTTGGAATGACCCCGTGGGAGGGTGTGCTCACGCCCGAGCAGATTCGCGGCATGGTGATTTTTTTGCGCGAGAAGGAAAAGGCGTCGCTCGCGAAAGGGATGGAATTTCCCGTGCCGACTGCGGACAAGGTCGTCAAAACCAAATTACACGATTATCGCATCGAGACGCTGGTGAATGAAGGACTCAAGAATCCATGGGCGATTGCTTTTTTGCCCGATGGGCGAAAGTTGGTCACCGAAAAGTCCGGTCGCCTGCGTGTTGTGTCGGCCGACGGAAAGTTGGATCCCGTGGCGATCGAGGGTTTGCCCGAGGTCATCGAGCACGGTCAGGGCGGATTGCTTGAGGTGGCTTTGCATCCGGATTTTTCCAAAAACGGATGGGTCTATCTTGGGTTTTCCGATGGCACGAGTGGCGATGGTGGGGTTCGCTGCACTACGGCCGTTGTGCGCGGGAGAATCAAGGGTCACCGCTGGACCGACCAAGAATGGATTTACCGGCCGGATAAAAAATTCCGTTCGGGTGGCGGTGTGCATTTCGGCACCCGCTTTGTGTTTGCGGGCGGCTACATCTTCTTTGCGATTGGCGAGCGTGGCGGGATGATGGAGGCACAGGATTTGTCGCGGCCGAACGGTAAGATTTTCCGTTTGCATGACGACGGACGCGTGCCGAAGGACAATCCGTTTGTCGGCAACAAGGATGCGATCGGCGGCATTTGGTCGTACGGTCATCGCAATCCCCAGGGGCTCACGATGGATCCGCGCGATGGTTCGCTTTACGATACCGAACATGGACCACGCGGCGGTGATGAGTTGAATTTGATTTTGCCCGGTCGAAACTATGGTTGGCCGGTGGTCACGTATGGAATGAATTACAATGGCACTCCGATGGTCGCGGAAACCGAGAAAGAAGGCATCGAGCGACCTCTCACTTATTGGGTGCCGTCGATTGCGGTGTGCGGATTGGATTTTTATGCAGGCGATAAATTTCCCAAATGGAAGAATGACCTGCTGGCTGGAGCCTTGGCGCAGCAGGAGGTGCGTAGGATCCGCGTTGCCAATCGCAAGGTCGTCGAGCAGGAGGTCATCCTCAAAAACATCGGGCGAGTGAGAGATGTGGCGGCGGGGCCCGACGGCTTGGTCTATGTGGTGTTGAATCAACCCGACCGCATCGTGCGTTTATTGCCTGAAGGTGAGTGATGGCGTTGACTTGTGCAAATTTTTCATGACAGCCGGGTGCGTCGGGTGTTTGGTTTCCGTGCATGAAAATTCAATGGATGCTGTTTGCTTGTTTGATGGGGGTGTCTCTTCCGCTGGTTGCCGAGGATGATGAGCCGGAATCGCCGCTCGCGCGTCAGATGAGCGAACTGGACGATGCCTACAAGGCCTTGAAAAAGGAGACCGATCCGGAAAAGGGCGCTGCTGCGGCGCGGGTGGCGCAGCAGGCATTGGCCTTGGGGCTCGCTGAGTTACCCGAGATGCTCAAGAAGATGCCGGATGGTCCAGCCAAGGCTGCGGCGGCAGCGGAATACCGCAAACTGATGGGCCAGTGTTATGTAATTTTTTGTGAAATCGAGCAGGCTTTTCTCGCTGGAAAAGTCGACCAAGTCATGGGCCTGATTGAGAACCTCAAGGCCGTCAAGAAGACGGGGCACCAGAAGTTTATCGAGGATTGAGCCGCACGGCTCACTCGATATCGACGCGGGTGCCGACCTTCACCTTCGAGTAGACCAGCGGCATGACCGGGCGCGGTCCGCGAATGCAGGCGTGTGAGGCCGGGTAGCGTTTTACCGGGCCGATATGGTGGCCCACGCCATCGTTGGTGAGGCGCATCCAGTATTTCATGGGAGCGCCTTCGAAGCGTCCGCCTTCGGGGATTGGGTCGCTGAAGGCGTCCGCATCGCCATTGATGATGTTGCCTGCGGCGTCGTACATCTTGCCGTAGCGGTTCGAGCTTTTGTCGACGATCTTTTCGAGGATGTAGAAAGTGCCGGTGGGTGTGGGGCGGCTTTTGACCCCTGAGCAGATCGGGTAGTCCATGACTAGCTCGCCGTTGTTCATCAGCATCCCGCGTTGCGTGGCGAGATTGATTTTGATGTGTGAGTTGCCGTTGTGGGTTTGCCCGAGCAGCTCGTCATTTTTCCAAACATTGTGGGTTTTCGGGTAGGAGGGCTCGGCCTTGAAATGCTCGTAGGTGCCGGGCGGGTGGGGGTTCACCGGTTTGCCGCTGGTGGCTGGGCCCACAGTTTTTTGATTCGCGCAACTTGCCAAAAACAGGGCGACTAAGACAGCTACAGAGCGAAAGAGTGAGCGATGGATTTTCATGGCGGCCCAATGGGTGGGAGTTGTGGATATCGGCAATCCCGCGCCTTTGCAACCTCGAAGGCTGGAGGGGTGGTGGCGAAAAAATAGTTTTTTGTACACTGTTTGGTTGACAGAAGATGCGCGATTGCGCTTCATACAGGAAATGAAACAAATACTCCTTGCATCATTGTTGTTCTGCGTTTTGGCCCTTCCGACGAATGCAGCTCCTCCCAAGATTTCGGGAAGCTTCCAGCTTAGAACGATCAGCACCAATAAGGAGGTGAACACGGTCAAGATTGGTCGTAGTTATATCATACGTTGGACGGACAAAAATCTTAACTTGTTGGCAAACAAACAAACTACTTTGAATTACAGTTTGTCGGTTTTGCCTAAAGGTTTGAGTGCTCCGGTATCTTTCAGTGGCAAGCTATCAACCAAAGTTACTCTTCCCGCATCGGAAGGTGGTGCCAGACAGACAACCAAAGAACTAGCGCAGCTTGCGGGTACTAGGACATACTCAAGTACCATCACCATTCCTGATGTTCTTCCAGAGGGTGATGGCACTATTACGGTTTCGTTGTCTGTTACCGGCGCTGGTTCGATCACCGCCACCAAGCGAGTCAAAGTTGTTCTTTGAAAGAGGTCCGATC
>CAIVXP010000164.1 GCA_903909905.1 Akkermansiaceae bacterium | reverse complement strand
CCGCCGTGCCGCCTTTTCATTCTGGGGCAGGGACCTTTCTTCGAAAGGTCCGCAGAAGGGTCGGCTTGACGACTCTTAGGTGCTCCCGTAATGTAGCAACATGAAAACGGCAACCGTCAGGGACCTGAGAAATCGCTACACCAGCCTCCTCAGCTGGATTGGAGCAGGGGAAGAAATCATCATCACACAAAGAGGCAAGGCCATCGCCCGGCTCATTCCTGAGCAGGATCAGCCCGCGCAAAAAGTGAAATGGTCGGAAAGCCCCGCCGTAAAGCGGGACCGTTCCAAGTCCCGTGTGCTGTCAGCGAAAGAGTCATCGGACATCATTCATGAAGCATCTGGAAAATGGTAACATGCGCGGACACTAGCTTTTTGTTTTCGCTGTATGGAAACGACGCCCATACACCCCGTGCTCTCGCATGGATGAAGTCGCAACGAACGGCGTTGATTATTACTTCATTGAATGAATATGAACTGGGTAATGCGCTGCGGTTTGCCGAGTTCCGCAAGGGAATCTCGTTGGGTGAGGCAGCTTTGTTTTGGGCGGAGTTTGAGGCAGACCGTGCCAGTGGCCGACTTCAAGTTCAAATCTGCAACCTCGCTGATGTGGTGCACGAAGCGAAAAGACTTTCAGCCACCTATACACTGACAGGCGGGCATCGGGGCTTTGACATCCTGCATGTCGCATCCGCCCTCATCGTGAAAGCTCATCGGTTCCTCACCTTTGACGAGAACCAGAAAAAACTCGCAGAAGCCGAGGGGCTCGTGGTGCCGTTATGATGGAAAAGAGCATCGCCACTGGTTGAGCTGGCATCAATCCCACACAAAAAACGCCTCTTGCCAATTTTGCGCCACAGCTTCATTCGCTCAAATGATCGAGCAAGGCCTGCGCTGATCGAACGGAAATCCCGGGCAGGCACGCGATCTCTTCGGCACTCGCACGGCGGATGCGTGCGACGCTGCCAAACTTTTTGAGCAGGCGTTGTTTTCTCGCGGCCGACATGCCCGGGCAATCGTCGAGCAAACTCTCGCGCATGCGCCGACGATAGAGCAAGGCGTTGTAATTGTTGGCAAAGCGGTGCGCTTCGTCGCGGATTCGCTGCAGCAGTTTCAAGGCGCCGCGATCATGCGGCAAACGAATCGACTCGCTCCTGCCCGGAACAAAAATTTCCTCGTGCTGCTTCGCTAGGCCGATCACCGGCAGATCATGCAATCCCAAGGCGCGCAGTTCTTTCACCGCCATGCCCAGTTGACCTTTGCCGCCATCGACGATCACCAAATCCGGCAGCACGATCCGCGCCCGACCCTCGCGCGCCAAGCGCCGCAATGCCTCGACCGCACCCTCTTGCGAATCGGCGATGTCCGGTGCCGCGCCGACATTTTCCAGTAGGATGCGCGAGTATCGCCGGCGGATGACTTCGGCCATCGATGCGAAATCATCCTGACCCTCGACGGTCTTGATGCGATAGCGCCGGTAGTTTTGGTTGTCGGGTCTGCCATCGGT
>CAIVXP010000163.1 GCA_903909905.1 Akkermansiaceae bacterium | reverse complement strand
TTGCTGGTGCTCAACAACACGCGGGTGATTCCGGCGCGCGTGTTTTCGGATGATGGCAGCATCGAGTTGCTCTGCCTCGATCGTTTGTCCGATCTCGAATGGCGTTGCCTCGTGCGGCCGGGCAAGCGCATGAAGCTAGGGCGCGAAGTTTGTGTCGGCGGCATTCGCGGCGTGGTGACCGAGGTCTTTGAAAATGGCGACCGCCTAATCCGTTGGGACTCGCCGCTCGACCTTGAGAAGCACGGCCAACTCGCGCTGCCGCACTACATGGGTCGCGTCGAGGACGAGGCCGACCGCGAACGATATCAGACGGTCTATGCTCAGGAGGAAGGCGCCATCGCTGCGCCGACCGCCGGACTTCATTTCACCTCCGAAATGCTCGAGCGTATTTCGCACGCCTTCCTCACCCTGCATGTTGGCGTCGGCACTTTTCGCCCGGTGAGCGCTGATGTGGTGACCGACCATGTGATGCACTTGGAGAAATTCATGGTCACCGAGGAAACCGCCAAACGCGTGAATGCCGCAGGCCGCGTGCTGGCGGTCGGCACCACAGTCACCCGCGTGCTCGAGGCTCTGGCAAAACAAAACCCGTCAGCCGCAACGCGCATCGCGGAAACCCGCCACGCGGGCGAGACCGATATCTTCATTCACCCGCCGCACGAGTTTCGCGCGATCGACGGCCTGCTCACCAATTTCCACCTGCCGCAAAGCACCTTGCTGATGCTCGTCAGTGCCCTCGCCGGTCGCGAGCTGATGCTGGACGCCTATCGTCAGGCGGTGGAGAATCGTTACCGGTTCTTCAGCTATGGCGATTGCATGTTGATTGTTTGAAAGTCCCTTTCACGCTGGGTCTCTTCCGACTTGTCGATTTCATGCCGAATTCCCCTGATTCATCCAAAGCGTTCTTGACAGCGCACCGATCACGCCTCTCATTTTTACATCACCCGAACATGATGATCCAGTTCGCCAAATACCCTGTGCGCCTCGTCGGCGCAGCGCTTTTTGCTGGGCTTGCTGCCACATCCATGGCCCAAGATCCACCTGCTGCACCCGCAGAGTTGATTTCGCCGGCGGCGATCAATCGCCTTTTCAATGAAGTTGATGCCGCGTTTTCTTCAAAAGATTATGCCTCGGTCATTTCAAAGATCGGCCAACTGCTGAAAGCGCTGGCCAACACGCCGGACGCGCCATTCGAGACGCTCTATTTCAACATTGGCCTGGCCAATTTGCTTGCCAACAAAGCGCCGGAAGCGGAGGTCGCATTTCTCAACTGCCTCAAGCGTTTTCCGAAGGGCGAGTACGCATCGCGGTGCTACCTTGGCGCTGGTCGCGCCTGCACCATGCAAGGCACGGAAGAGAAAAAGCTCCAGTCGATCGAGTTGTTGAAAAACGCCGCGGCTGATCCCAAGTTCCGCTCGGAGGCGGGCCTGCTTCTTGGCCAGGTTTACACCGACCTCGGCAAGCATGATGATGCGCTTAAGGTTTTCCGCAGCTTGATGGGTTCCGATGTGAGAACCCCGCAGCAGACGACGGCGGCGGTTGAGTCGGTGACCCTTCTTGCCGATGGTGGCAGCGTCCGCGATCTGATCGCCTACCTCGACCGCCTGTCCGGGCAGGCGGGCGTGCGCGACGCGCTGGCCTGGTATGTGAATCAGATGCTGGTGCTTGGCGACGAGTTGGTATCGAAGCAGTCCTATGAGTCGGCCTTGGCCATCTACCGCGCCATTCCTCCCCGCAGCCAGATCATCGCGACCCAGACATTGGCGCTCGACGAAATGCGCCGGGAGCTCGGCATTCTTGAGGCTCGTGCCGAGGCGGACAAAACCAAGCCGGTCAACCAACGCAGCAAGGCGCCCGAACTGGTCGCCGTGCTCAAGCCCGCAGTCAAAGTCGCGGAAGAAGCGCTCAAGGCCATAGAAGACAAGAAAGATCTCGATGCCGCCTTGCTGATGCGCCGCGGTCGTTGCCTTTTTTATCTCGACCGCTACGAGGAGGCCCTGGTCTGCTTCCGTGCGCTGCGCACGAAGTACGGATCCTCGGCCGATGCGAAGGCGGCCGCGTTTGCCGAAATCGTGCTTCTCAACAAGCGCCAGGACATTGCGGGCATCAAGGAGATGTGCGAGCTGTACATGCGCAAATACCCCGATGCCGAGAACATCGAGCAGGTCGCCACCTTGGCGGGTGAGGTGCTTGTCCAGAGTGGCGACTGGAAGGAAGTCGGCAATTTTTACCGCAATCTCGAAATCAAATTCCCGCAATCGGCCAATATCGACCGCTTCGTGTTCTTCCAAGCGCTTTCCCTATTCCAGCAAGGCAATTTCGCCGAGTCGTCGCCGATGTTTGCTAAGTTCAATAAATCCTACCCCAACAGTCCGCTCATCGAGAACGCCCTCTATTATGTGGCGATGTCGAATTTTCTTACCAACAAGTACAAGGAGACGCTGGCGGCATGCAACGAGTACCTCACGAAATTTCCCGATGGCCGCTACGCCGGCGACATGCGCTATCGTCTGTCCTTCATCGACTTCAACGACAAGGAGGAAGATCAATCCGACAAAGTCATCCGCGACCTGACCAAATTCCTCAACGATCACCCGGATGACGATGCCAATGCTTCGATGCTCTGCCTCCTCGCCGATACCTACAAGCGCAAGAACAAGGAGAACGAGGCGCTCGAGGCTTACAAAAAAGCGGTTTGGACCTCCAGTCCCGAAGATGTGATCCAATACGCGTTGGATTCTGCCACAACGATCCTTCAGGGCCGCAAGGACTGGGCGGGCGTCGCTGAATTGCATGGCGAATTCCTCAAGCGCAAGCCAGACAGCTCGCTCGCGCTGCTTTCCGCCACATGGGTCGCAAAAATGAAAACTCGCGACGGCAAGGCCGCTGAGGCCGCCGACTTGCTGGGCGAGTCGCTCAAGAGCCGCATCGGCCAGCCCTCCAGTGAGCAGGTGGAATTCCTCATCGACGAGTTGGTCAAAACACTTGTGCCGCGAAAGAAACCTTCGGAAATCGACGTCGATGCCGTCGACAAGCAACTCACCGATATTCTCGCGAAGGTTGTTGCCGGCCAAGAGAACCCGACGACCGCCGCACGGATTTATTACGCGCGGGCCCGCCTCGCCCAACTTCTTCGCCGCGGCGACCGCTCCGACCTCTACCTCAAGGGAATCGCCACCACCAACGCCAAGGATCCGACGGTGCTCAGTCCCGCCCTGCTCACGGTTTCTGGCGACATTCTCCTCAAAAACGGCGATCTCGATGGAGCCGAGGCCATGTACAAGCGCTTGGTCGAGCGTTACAGCGAGTCGTCATTTTCCGATTCCGGCCCTGTGGGCATGGGCTTGGTGGCGCTCGCCCGCAAAAAACCTCAGGATGCCCTCAAGATTTTTGATGAGGCCCTACAGAACAATCCAGGCATGTCGCGCTTCAAGGAA
The DNA here is from genome assembly GCA_903909905.1 of Akkermansiaceae bacterium. Taxonomy (GTDB): domain Bacteria; phylum Verrucomicrobiota; class Verrucomicrobiia; order Verrucomicrobiales; family Akkermansiaceae; genus Luteolibacter. The sequence goes on along the minus strand of CAIVXP010000163.1, from coordinate 3,933 downwards.
GCCACCGTTGGCAAGCTCCAGGCGTTGGTCGATCTGGAAAAATATGAGGATGCCACCAAGCTCGCGCTTCAGACCGTGGGCGACAAGATGTTCCGCGGCCAGTCGGCCGGCGAAGCCTACATGCTGCTCGCCAAAGCCTATCGCAAGCAGGCGGCCAAGGCGACCGGACCCGAGGGCACCGAACTTCTCAAGAAAGCGCATGGCACCTATCAGCGCGTTTATGTCGCCTACCAAGGATTCCCCGAGGTCTGCGCCGAAGCCTACTGGCAGGCCTACGAGACGGCCAAAGAACTTGGCGAAGAAACGCTCGCGGCCGAAACCCTCAAGGCGCTGGCCGAACACCCAAAACTCAAAAATACCAAACCCGCGAAAAAGGCGGCAGAGATGAATTAATACGCCCAGGCCATGTCCACCATGACTTCAATCACCCGACTCGTCGCCGCCGTACTGGCGCTTTCGTCCGCGCCGCTCATTGCATCGTCCGCGCAGCTGGTTTTTCAGAACGGCCGTTCGGTGCCGCTCAATGCCGTTGATATCGCACAGGACAAAGTCGTCATCAAAGCCGCCACCGAGGGCTTCAACCCAGGACAGGCTTTTCCGCTGGCTGCCGTGAGCCACGTCTTTGGTGAAAGACCGCCAGAGCTGAATCAAGCCATCGCGCTGCTGCTTGTCGAGAAACCTCAGGACGCGATTGCCAAGCTCGAGCCAGTGGCCGCGACCCATCGTGTTTCGGCAAAGATTGCGGGTAATTTCTGGACCGAGTCGGCCCGCGCCCTGCTCGTCGCCTATGCATTGATGGGAGATGCCGCTCGCGCGACCCAGATCGGCAAAGACATTTCCGATGCGACTCCAGCCCAAGGCAGCGATCCTTTTGTTTCGCTCGGCAAAGCCCTGCTCATGTCTTCGAGCGCAAGCTTCGAGGACCGTGAAATGGCGCTCAAGGACATGACGACCGACAACCTGCCTGCCGATGTTGCAGCTTACGCTACGTTCTTCCGCGCCAAGTTGCTGAAGGAGCAAAAGAAAAACACCGAAGCGCTCCAAGCGTATCTCTCGGTTCCGGGCCTCTTTCCCTCGGGTGGACTCATCATCAATGCGGCTGCGGAAATCCATGCCGCAAGCCTGCTCGAGATACTCAACCGCCGCGATGAGGCAGGCGTGTTGGTCAAATCGGCACTGCTTGTCTGTCAAGAAACGATTTTGGCCGACCAAGCCAACAGGCTTCTTGAATCATTGAAATAACCGTTCATCCTTCTTTCACAAACATCTTACCAAACGACCGTCATGAAATCCACCATTCGCCAAGCCGCGCTCACCGCGCTTCTGTTGCTTCCCGTGACTGCCTTTGCCTCCGCACCCAAGGCCGGCGTCACCGAAAAAACCATTCTCGACACCTACCAAGAAGGCGGCTGGGTCATGCACTTCCTGTTGGTTTTCTCCATCGGCATGTTGTGGCTGATCATCGACATCTGGATGCGCACCAACAGCAAGAAGATGACGCCGGCTGATGATGTCGCGACTGCCCAAGGCCTGTTTCGCTCGGGTGATTATGTCGGCGCCTATCAAGCGATGAAGGCAAGTTTCAGTCCCTTTGCCGAGGTGATGCGCGCCGGTCTCGGTTCGGTCGGCTACGGAAAGGAAGCAACCGAAGAGGCTCTGTATGCCACGGTCGAAAAAATCAACTCCACGCTGCAAACCCGCATCAACTACCTTTCGGTTATCGGTGTCTGCGCGCCGATGGTTGGTCTGCTCGGAACCGTGGGTGGTATGAAAGGCGCCTTCGGCAGCCTTGGCTCAGGTGGCCTTTCCAGCGGCGTGGGCGAGCTTGCCGGTCACATCGGTGAGGTGCTTGTCGCGACGGCGGCCGGTCTGCTTGTGGCCATTCCTGCATTCATGGCTTTCTATTTCCTGCGCAACAAACTTCAAGGTGCCGTTCATCACCTCCACGAGGAAAGCGAACGCATCTTCCGCAACGCGCCCTACGAATACCTCAAGGACGCCGATGTCGGCCAAGAGGAAACCTATGCCGCATTGCCGAACTGGGTCCAGGGCGCGGAAGCCGTGGAAGGCGCGGAAGTTGCCGAGGCATGAGCACCGCAATCCCGAAGTTTTTTCAACAACCCATAAACAACTGATACTATGGCCGGTGGTGGAGGAGGAGGAGACGGGGAACCTGAGTTCCAGATTGCTCCCATGATCGACGTGCTGCTCGTGCTGCTTGTCTTCTTCGTCATGATCACCTCCGCAGAGGTGCTTAAGGTCGACAAGAACCTCAAGCTACCCGTTTCGCCAAACGCCAAGCAGCGCGAACCCGAGATGGCCAAGCACGAAATGGCGGTCAACCTCCGTCACGATGCCGCCAACAACAAAGGCGTGCTCGTCGTCGACGATCGGATTTTCAATGACTGGCAAGAGGTCGTCCCGATCCTTCAGGAAAAACGCCAGCGCGACCCGAAACTGCGCATCGTCGTTCGGGGCGATGCTGCCGTACCCGCTGGCGAGATTCAGAAGGTCATGAATGTCATCGGTGAGGCCGGCATCGCCGACATCGCATTCGCCTCTTCCAACAAGTGACACGTCCATGAGCAGAAGACACCGTCACCGCCGGAAAGCCAACGCCGAAGTCAACCTCGGGTTCCAGATCGCGCCGATGATCGACGTGGTCTTCGTGATTCTTCTCTTCTTCATCGTGTCGGCGAGCGATATCCAGGTGGAAAATGCGCATGTCACGAAACTTCCCGGCACGGTCGAAACCCAGAGCGATACCCCGACACCCGACGAGATTGCCGTCACCATCGAGGACGACGGACAGGTGTCCCTCAACGACGACCCGCTCGACACGCCCGAAGCCAAGCTGTTGCCTGAACTGGCCAGCAACCTTTCCCAGCTTCGAGAAAGCAGTGCCGCTTCGAAGTCCGAAGTGCTCGTCACGATCTATGCCAACGAACTTGCGCGCTACGAAAGGGTGGTCGATGTTCTCGATGCCTTGAGTCGAGCCAAAATCACGAATGTCAGCTTCCAGGCCGGAAGTCCGGAATAATCCACCCGTTCGGCCTGCGCGATTCCTCACCGACACCATGGAAAATCACGATAGCGATGAGAATGCCGTCCATCAAGACGAGCACTCCACACCGATCACACCGATCACGCCCAAGAAACAAACTTGGTGGATGAAGCTCGGTGGTGGCTCGCTGATGATTGCCGCCATCATACATGCCGTGCTCTTCATTGCGGGCGGGTTCTGGGTTTATAAGGTAATCGTCGAGGCCGAGAAAAAAGTCGATTTCATGCCGGCTGGCAGTGGCGGTGGTGGCGAGCGCAGCGCACAAACCAAGGTCCAGCAGAAAAAGCGCCAGCAAATCACCCCTTCGACCAATGTGAAGCGCGTCTTTGCGGAAGGTGCGACTTCATCTTACTCGATTCCCGATCCGGGCGACAGCTTCGGCGAGATGTCCGCTCTTGCGTCGCTGGGCGGCGGCGGAATGGGCGGTGGCGGATTGGGTGGCGGCGTCGGGCAGTCTTTCGGAAAAGGCGATGGCCTCGGCGGTGGCACGGGCATGGGCAATGGTGGTGGCGTTGGCAAACTTTTCGGCCTCATCCCGGAAACCATGCGCAAGCGCTGCTCAAAGGAGGACCGCTTGCAACGCCTCAAAGAAAACGGCGGAATTCCTGCTTGTGAGGAGGCGGTCCTCAAGGGCCTGCGCTGGCTTAAGGCAAACCAATCGGCCGACGGCTCATGGGCCGGCTCGCACTCCGTGGCGATGACCGGACTTGCTCTGCTCGCCTACTTCGGCCACTGCGAAACACCAGCCTCGGACGAATTCGGCGACTCCTGCCTCAAGGGGATCGTCTATCTCGTCGACATGGCCATGAAGAACAATGGCAAAATCGCAAGTAATTTCACTGAACACGGCTGGTGCTACGAGAATGCCA
>CAIVXP010000162.1 GCA_903909905.1 Akkermansiaceae bacterium | reverse complement strand
GCCACTTCTTCATTTTCGCGTCAATTCGTGTTGATTCGCGGTTCAAAATTCTCAAAGCCTCGGCTCCGCGAGGCCGCGAAGCCCTACCGAGATTGAAGAGCGACTTCTTCACGCTCTTCTCTTGCCTCTTGAATCTTCAAGTCTTGAATCTTATCTCCACGATTGCATCCGCGATCGCCTAATCTAAACTCAGCCCGATGAATTTGCATGCGACGCTGCAAGCGGCCACCGGATGGCTGGAATTGGGATTGGCCGATGAGGCGCTGTTAGAGCTCAACGAACTGCCCGCCGAGGCGCAAAAAAAACGCCATGTGCTCGAGCTCAAGCTCGCGGCGCAAATGCAAAGCGAATCATGGAACCGCGCCTCCGACACGGCCCGACTGCTTTGCCTCGCTGCCAAGGACGAACCAGTATTTTTCCTACGCGCCGCCTTTTGCCTCCACGAAACCGGCGACACGCTCGCGGCCTGCAACTGGCTGCTCAAAGGCCCCAAAAGCCTCTTCGAAATGGCCATTTTCCATTACAACCTCGCCTGCTACCTCTGGACCCTCGGCGAGGCGAAACGGGCCCGTAGCCACCTAAAACAGGCGATTTCCATGGATCACACCTTCATCGAAGCCGCCAAGGAAGACCGCGACCTGATCGGCATCGGTCCGCTCGATTGACCACGAAATAAAATTCCCGCCTTTCCGCGCCCCCCGCGAAAAATCATCGATCCGCGGCCGCATTTCCCGAGATGCTGTCTTGCGCCAAACGCCAAAAGTGCGATGGTTCCCTTCTACGGACCCAGTTCCGGAAACTTGCAATCCTAACGAACAAAGCCATGACCGACTCCGCTTCCACTCTCGACAACGCCGAGGCCACCGCCGCAAGCCCCTCGATCGCACAAGCCGCCAACGACCTCCGCGCCGCCGCCGGCGAAAGAGCCCGCGAGTTCGTGCACACCGCCGAATCCAGAGCCGCCGCCCTCAAGGAACGCGCGGTCGAATCCGCCCAACAACTCCGCCAAACGGCCGCAGAAAAATCCCAACACCTTCGCGAATCAGCCACCGAACACTGGCAGGAAACCCGCGTGAAAGCCCAAGAGCTTCACTCGTCCGCCGAAGATTACATCCGCCAGAACCCAACCAAATGCGTGCTCGGCGCCCTCGGCGTCGGATTCCTCATTGGCCTCATCACCCGTCGCTGATTTCTCCCATCTGTAGCAGCGAAGATCGGCCTCGACCGGTGATCCAACACACTCACCGGGCGAGCGCACATACGGTTCTTTTTCATGCCAGATCCAAACACACAGGCCACCCCCCAAGGCCACGAGCACACGCATGGCCCATCGAGCTGGATCGAAGCCTTGCTCGCCATCGTCAGTTCGCGCGCCGAGTTGATCCGACTCGAGGCCAAGGTTGCCGCGCGCAAAGGCTCTAACAAAGCAGCACGCGTCATCGCCGCGATCCTCTGCATCACCTTCGGGTGGTCATTGCTCCTCGCCGGCACCATTGGCGCGCTCTCACAGCTCGCAGGCTGGCCTTGGTTCTGGACTGCGCTCGCCATCGGCGCAATCCACGTCATCCTGGCCATCATCCTCCTGCGCAAATCCTCCGGCACCAGCACCCCGCTCTTCCCCGTGACCCGCGCCGAATTCCAAAGAGACCGCGAATGGATCGAAAAATTGCAGAAAAATCCGAAGTCGAACGCCTGATCCAACTCAGCGCCGCCGCCCGTTCGCGACTCACACTCGATGCCATCGCGCTTCGCGAAAAACTCGATGTGCCGACGCGAATCCGCCACTCGCTGCAGGAAAAACCCGGCATCTGGGTCACTGGCTCGATCGTTTCCGGCCTGGCCGCAAGCATGCTGTTTCGCCGCAAGAAATCGGCACCCACCGAAAAATCACGCGGCATCACAAGCACTCTGCTTGGTCTCACCTTGACCGCTGCTCGCCCGATGTTGAAGATCTGGCTTGGTGATGCCTTGAGAAAATGGCTCACGCATCGCATGACGGCGACGCTTGTTTCCAATCCGACGGCATCCCACCCCTCCCACACGAGCCAACCCCTCTCCCGCAAGCCCCATGCCCACCCATCAGGTCCTTGATCATGTTGACCAGTATCTGCAAATCGGGCGCGAATACGACTGCTCCGATGTCCACCTCGCCACAGGTTATCCGCCTGCATGGAGACGCTTCGGTACCCTCACGCCCATCTGGGATGACCACCCATCGCTGACCGCCGATGAGGCGGAAAAACTCGCACGCTCATTCCTTTCTCAGACCGAGTGGGAGCGGCTTGAAAAGCGTGGTGACGTCGATTTCGCCTACTCCTCCCCATCCGGTCGCTACCGTGCCTCGGTGATCAAACAGCGCCTCGGCTATGACATGGTGTTTCGCATCATCAACAGTAAGATTCGCTCGATCGAAGACATCGGCCTGCCGCTCGAACACATTCTGCCACTCACCCGTTACCAGAACGGCCTAGTACTCGTCACCGGATCTGTCGGCTCTGGCAAGTCAACCACCCTCGCTGCACTCGTCGATTTCATCAACCGCGACCGCGAAGATCACATCCTCACCCTCGAAGACCCGGTCGAATATGTCTTTGAGTCGAAGGGATGTCAGGTGAATCAACGCGAGGTCCACACTCACACGGAATCATTCGCCAAAGCCCTTCGCGGCGCCCTGCGGGAGGACCCCGATGTGATCATGGTTGGTGAAATGCGCGACCTCGAAACCATCCAGCTTGCCCTCACTGCCGCAGAAACTGGCCACCTTGTGCTCGGCACTCTCCACACCGGCAACGCCCCACGCACCCTCGACCGCGTGCTCGATGTGTTCCCCACCGATCAACGCGACCAGATCCGCATCATGGTCTCGGAATCCCTGCGCGGCATCCTTTCCCAACAACTCGTCCCTCGCGCCGATGGCAATGGTCGAGTGCTGGCACTCGAGCTGCTTGTCAACACCCCCGCTGTTTCCAACTGCATCCGCGAGGGCAAAACCTACATGCTCCCAGGCGTCATGCAGACCGGTAAAAATGTCGGCATGATCACGATGGATGAATCACTGCGCAAACTTTACGTCGATGGACTCATCAGTCGCGAAGACTTGCTCTACCGGTCCGACGACAAAGCGCAGATGAAGGAATTCCTCCAATCCTGATCGCCCGAATGTTCATAAGCTTTTACCCACTTTCCAAAGACCCGCCATGGCACGCATTGATGAGTTTTTCCGCTACCTGGTAGCCAGCAAAGGATCCGATCTCCATCTGTCCGAGGGACAGCCACCGAAGATCCGCGCCCACGGTGCCGTCAGTGCCATACCCGACCAGCCGATCCTCGCCGGTGAAGATTTTAAAAGCCTCCTAGCGGAAATCTGCGACCCTTCCGCATTCGAAAAATACCTTGCGGCCGGCGATCTCGACTTCGCTTACGAGATGGACGAAAATTCGCGCTTCCGGTGCAACTACCTGAAGCAGCAAAACGGACTCGGCGCGGTCTTTCGGCTTATCCCCACCGAGATCGCCTCGCTCGAATCACTTGGCGTGCCCGAGGTGGTGAAGGAATTCGGCCACATGCGCTCCGGCCTCATCCTAGTCACCGGCCCCACCGGCTCTGGCAAGTCAACGACACTCGCGGCACTGCTCGATTACATCAACACAAACTTCAGCCGCCACATCATCACCATCGAAGAACCGATCGAGTTCGTTCATCGAAACAAAAAGTCGATCATCACCCAACGCGAAGTCCACATCCAAACCCCTTCATTCGCCGATGGTCTTCGCGCCGCCATGCGCGAAGATTCGGACATCGTGCTCGTCGGCGAGATGCGCGACCTCGAGACGATTTCACTCGCACTCACAGCCGCCGAAACCGGCCTGCTCGTATTCGGCACCCTCCACACCAACAACGCGCGCAAGACGGTCGACCGCATCATCGATGTGTTCCCCGCCGACCAGCAATCTCAAGTCCGCACCATGCTCGCCGCCTCCCTACGCGGCGTGGTCGCCCAACTCCTCTGCAAGCGCATCGACAAACCCGGCCGCACCGCCGTTCACGAAATCATGTTCGCCACCCCGGCGGTCTCCGCAATCATCCGCGAAGGCGCGACCCAAAAACTCTACGATGTGATTACCGGCGGCAAAAACGAAGGCATGCAGTTCATGGATGAGTCGATCTGGACGAAACTCCGTGAGGGCATGATCTCGCCCGAAGAGGCCTACATGAAGTCGATCGACAAGACCCGCTTCAAACGCTTCCTGCCGGAAAACATGGTCCACCTCGGCGATGCCTCCGGCGACAACCCGATGAGCCATTGAGGCCCGTGCGACCGACATCGCCAATCCAAGCGCTTTTTGAGGGAAAACTTAAGTGGCCCCGCCCGTCTCCAGCGCTTGCAAGGTCCTCCTCTCCGGTGTATTCCCTGCGGCCCAGCGGTTCCTACCGCCTCACCCCCAGCGTCACATGATCAAATGGATTCTCCAAAAAATCGTCGGCAGCAAGAACCAGCGCGAAGTGCGCCGCATTCGACCGACGGTTGCTCGCATCAATGAAATTGAGGAAGCCCTGCAACGGGAGCCCGAAGAAAAATTGCGGGAAATGACCCGCATGTGGCAATCCCATCTTGCCCGCTACCACGCACTCGCAGCACCGCCCAAGCCGGCTGTCGAGCGCATGTCCGCCGAGGAACTCGCCACCACCGCGCAAAATCTCGAAGCCCGCATCGCCCCTCTTCGCAGCGAATTTTCCCAACTCCCCTCATTGGTCGAAGCGAACGCCGAATCCATCGAGGCCGCCAAGGCTGCCTTCCACGAAGTCTCGGAAAATTTCCCCAAGGCCCGCGCAAAATACCTCGAGCAAATTCTACCCGAAGCCTACGCGGTCGTGAAAAACGCCGCACGCCGGATGTGCGGCACCACGATCACCGTCAACGACCACCCGATCCTTTGGGAAATGGTCCACTTCGATGTCCAGCTCATCGGCGGCATCGCACTCCACCGCGGCATGATCGCCGAGATGCAAACCGGCGAAGGCAAAACACTCGTCGCAACTCTGCCGGTCTACATGAACGCCCTCACCGGCCTCGGCGTCCACATCGTGACGGTCAACGACTACCTCGCCCGCCGCGACTCGGACTGGATGGGCGCGCTCTACCGCTTCCTCGGACTCAGCGTCGGTTGCATCCAAAACCAAATGCCCCCATGGGAACGCCGCGAGGAATACGCCTGCGACATCACCTACGGGACCAACGCAGAGTTCGGCTTCGATTACCTTCGCGACAACGGCATGGCCTCGACCAAGGAGGAACAAGTCCAACGCGGCCACTACATCGCCATCATCGACGAGGTCGACTCGATCCTCATCGACGAAGCACGCACGCCCCTCATCATTTCCGGCCCCTCCTCCCACTCGTCGCAGCAATACGACAAGTACAAACCCTCGGTCGAACAACTCGTCAAACGCCAGACCCAACTCTGCAGCGAGACCGCCAGCGAAGCGAAACAACTCCTCGATGCTGGCGACAAGGAAGGTGCCGGACGCGCACTCTACAAACTCAAACTCGGCCAACCGCGCAACCGCCAACTCATGCGCTTCATGGAAGAGCCGGAAATGCGCCGAATCCTCGAAAAGGCCGAACTCTCATTCCACCAGGACGCACAAAAAAAGGAACTCTTCGACCTCAAGGAAGAACTCTACTTTGTCATCGACGAGAAGAGCAACGACTCGGACCTGATGGAGATGGGACGCAACTTTCTCTCACCCGGAGATTCGGATGCCTTCACGCTGCCCGATCTCGGCACACTCTATGCCGACATCGACACGAACCGCGAACTCAACGACGTGCAAAAGGCAGCCGCCAAGGAATCGCTCCAAGTCCGCATGGATTCGCAGGCGGAAAAAATTCACAACATTTCCCAACTCCTCAAAGCCTACTGCGTTTTCGAAAAGGACGTGCAGTACGTCGTGAAGGACGACAAGGTCGTCATCGTCGATGAAAACACCGGCCGCGAAATGCCCGGCCGCCGTTGGTCCGACGGCCTCCACCAAGCGGTCGAGGCCAAGGAAAGCGTCGCCATCGAGAAGGAAACACAAACCTTCGCCACCATCACGATTCAAAACTACTTCCGCCTCTACGAAAAACTCGCAGGCATGACCGGCACAGCCGAAACCGAAGCCGCCGAGTTCCACGACATTTACCGCCTCGATGTTCTGCCCATCCCGACCAACCGACCAAACAACCGCTTAGACGAAAACGACCAAGTCTTTAAGACCCGCCGTGAAAAGTTCAACGCGGTGATCGCCAAAATCGAAGAGGCACACGCAAAGGGACAACCATGCCTCGTCGGCACCGCTTCGGTGGAGTCTTCCGAAACCCTCGCGCGCATGCTCAAACGCGCCAAGATTCCACACTCGGTCCTCAACGCGAAGTTCCACGAACAGGAAGCGGAAATCGTCTCCCGCGCAGGCCACACCGGCGCGGTGACCGTTTCAACCAACATGGCCGGCCGCGGCACCGACATCAAACTCGCACCCGGCGTCGCCGAGCTCGGCGGACTCTTCGTGATCGGCACCGAACGCCATGAATCCCGCCGCACCGACCGACAGCTCCGCGGTCGCTGCGCCCGCCAAGGCGATCCGGGACGCTCGCAGTTCTTCATCTCGTTCGAGGATGACCTCATGCGCAACTTCGCCGCGGCCGACCGCATGACCTCGATGATGGAACGCTTCGGCATGAAGGAGGGCGAAGCGCTCGAACACTCGTGGCTCAACAAGTCGGTCGAGACCGCCCAAAAACGCGTCGAACAACGCAACTACACTTGGCGCAAACGCGTGCTCGATTTCGACGATGTGATGAACATGCAACGCGAGGTCGTCTACGGCTACCGCAACGAAATTCTCACCACCGAAGTCCCACGCGACCTCGTCAACGAAATCATCAACGAAACCATCTCCTCGTTTGTCACCAATTTCCTCGCTGATCAGGAAGGCAGCCCCGACCTCGCGAGCCTCGCCCAACAGGTCAACAGCACCCTGCCACTCGGCGTCAGCGCCGACGATTTCGCTTCAGCCACCAACGCGGCATCGATCACCGAGATCCTCGTTGCAAAAGTCTGCGAAGCCTACGAGACCCGCGTGGGCTCACTCCCTGCCGATGTCCTCGACCAAGAGGAACGCCGCATGGTGCTCGCCGCCATCGACAAGCAATGGCAGGAACACCTCTACAACATGGATGCCCTCCGCGAAGGCGTCGGCCTCCGCGCCCAAGGCCAGAAGGATCCGCTCATCGAATACAAAAACGAAGCCTACGAACTCTTCGTCACGCTCATGGATTCGATCAAGCGCGAGGCCCTGCAAAACCTCTTCCGCTCGGCCGCCAACCTCGAGGCCTTCCTCAAACATCTCCACAGCCAGCCGCAACAACTCCAAAGCGGCGAGGAAAACCTCACCAAAAGCAACATCGCCGTCACCGGCAACTCAAGCAGGGCCCCCGACACCGACTCCGATGAAGCCCCCGCCCTCAAAATCAACCTGCCCAAACGCAAACCCAGCTTCTCTATCGAAACCACAGGCAGAAATGCTCCCTGCCCCTGCGGATCCGGCAAAAAATTCAAGCAGTGCTGCGGCAAGGAAGGTTGATCTGATCGATTGAAATGGGGGTGCGAGCTCATCCATTACTGATTGGCTGCTTGATTGACGAATATACAAAACGTGCAAGAATGACGTTATGAAATCATTCACAGCGGTAATAGAACGCGACCATGAGACCGGTCTTTTTGTTGGATATGTTCCAGGTTTTCCGGGGGCGCACTCACAAGGCGAAACCTTGGACGAACTCAACGACAACTTGCGTGAAGTGATCGCCATGCTGCTGGAGGACGGGGAACCCGACCTCGAAGCGGAATTTCTCGGAACACAAAATGTTGCCGTGGCCTGATCATGGGATCACTCCCTGTCCTAAAGCCCACCGAAGTTTGTCGTTTATTGGAACGATGCGGTTTTACTGCAGTGAGACAACGTGGCTCACATGTCCAATACCGACATCATGACGGTCGGGGAACTACCGTACCGATGCACAAAGGGCGTGACATCGCACCGCCGCTCCTCCGACAGATCGCTCGCGATGTTGGTATGACTGTGGAGGAGTTGCTATCAATTCGTTAAGCTCCGGCAAACGCCTCAACCGCTCGCATTTTCCTTGACGCGCACAGGCCAGAGCCATATCCCTCTCCCGCCCTATGCTTCACCCACGGATCAAATCCTTGAAGAAGCTTTTCCAACTTCTGATGGTCATTTGCGGTTGCCTGCATCTGACGGTTGGCCCCTATGCCTTGGTCCAGTCCTACGCATGGATCTCGATGATCATCCAGTATTCAAAGGATGACGGCCTCGCCAAAGGCGTGAAAGACACCTTCAGCGGCGAACGCCCCTGCCACCTTTGCAAAAAAATCGACAGCGTCAAAAAGGACGAATCGAAACAACCGCTTTCCAAGGACATCGACCTTTCCGCGTTCGCAAAATTGCGCACGGAATGCCTCGCCCAGGAAATTATCCGCCTCAAGCCCCCTCGCCATGTCGAGCACAAGCAGCAGCCGATCCTCGGCAGCGCTGCATGGATGAGTAGTTGGCATGAGTCCCCCGTCTCGCCACCACCAGAGTTGGCCTGACCCCGCCCAGCCCATTGCTGGCACATCATAAGGGAATCCGCCCATGTTTGCGGATCCATAAAATCACGCCCCCATCGGGCATGAAACAAAATCCATTTCGCACACACGCGGAACAGTTCCGCGTGAAACCAAACTTATCCAAACAATCTTACTTCAAAAAATTTATGAAATTCATCCCATGCTTGATCGCCTCACTAACAGGCCTTTCAACAATCCACGCACAAAACAGCAATCCATCCACAACACCTCGCAAACTTCCCGCCACCATCGTGGAGGCCAGCCGCGATCGTGCCACACCCACCGCAGCGACACCCGAATCCAGCCGCAAGGAACTGGCAAAAACTCCGGGCGGCACCGAGGTCGTCGAAGCCGAACGCTACCTGCAAGGCCGCGCCAGCACCGTCGCCGATACCTTCGCACTCTCACCCGGCGTTTTCGCCCAG
>CAIVXP010000161.1 GCA_903909905.1 Akkermansiaceae bacterium | reverse complement strand
TATCGGGATGGGAAAAACTACCTGCCTTTGCAGTTCTCCCCGGGCAGCCGTTCGAAGCTTTATCCATTGAAGCAGGGAAACGCGCTGGAGTTGTATAAGGAAGCGGTAAGCCCGGACGGCAAGCCGACCTACGAACTGGTGGGCAAGTCCCCCTGGATCGCTGGAGCCCGGCAGATGCTGTTCCTCATTGAGCCGGATTCCAACACCAGCGGATTGCCGCTCAGGCTCTTCGGTGTAAACGATGCGCTGGATGTCTTCCCGCCCGGCACCTTCCGCTTCTTTAACTTTTCCAGCACCACACTGCAGGTGAAGTTTGGCGGTCAAGTCAGTCAATTGACTAAGGGTGAGAGCACCGTTGTTAAATCGAATGTATCCGACCAAGGCGGACTCCTTCCGATTTTAATGGCGGATGCCAATAATCGAATTGTTTTTGAAAACCGCCTGTTTGCGCAGCCCGATTTCCGGGAGATGGTCTTCATCGGGAATCCTGCCAAGCCCAATGGAACTCCGAAGGTGAAGTTCCTCACGCAGGTCATACCACCCAAGCCAGCCAAGCCCGCAGAGCCCCAGGCAACCTCTCCGTGAAGAGATGTTTGATCTGACTATTGAGAGTTTCACAGGCATTGGAGATAAACGCAAAGCCGTTCCTCGGCGTATAGTCAGGATTTGGTACATCACAGGCGATATCGGTTTCTAGCATTTACAGGAGAAATCTCACACTACCAACATCGCGGTCCAGTCGCTTTCATCTCGCGATCACAAGCATCGAATTGGCCGTAAATTTTGCCAAGAATGCTGCTGGCAGCAACGCCGACTTCTGTTAGATTGCGCCATACAAATGGCAATGGATGAACCACGCAAACAGCTAAAGACAGAACCCCTCTTGGCAGGGCTGGTATTTCTCTTGCTCTTCACGGGCTGCTTTTTTGTTCTGAAGCCCTTCTTCTCGGCGATTTTCTGGGCCATCATCCTCACCTACGCGCTCCACCCGCTGCAAAAAAAATTCACCCAATGGTTTCGCGGCTCCAGAACACTGGCCGCCTGCCTCGTCACCTTCACCCTGCTCGTGGTGATCGCCGGCCCGGTGGTGCTGGTTGGCATCAGCCTCGCAAAGGACAGCAAAGAACTCGCCGTCGCCACCAAAGACTGGTTCATGTCGATTCCCAAGGACCCACCCGAGTGGATGAACAAAACTCCGCTCGTGGGAGATGAGTTGGGTGCCTACTGGACGAATTTTGCAGATAAACGCAATCGCTGGATCGAACAACTCGATAAAGCGGTGGAAGCAACGCCAAAGGCCAAGGTCATCACCGAAGAAATGCCCCAAGAGGCCGATATAAAGTTTCCACCAGGCTACGGCGACGCTGCCACCGAACCCACAGATGCGACGCCCGGCTCGCAAAGCGCGGAGTCGTCACAAATCATCTCCATGATCGGGCGCTTTCTCTCATGGGCACGCACCGGACTCATCACGGTCGGCCTCACCGTGGGTCAGGGTGTCACCCAAATCCTCCTAAGCGCCTTGCTCGCATTTTTCCTACTGCGCGAATCCACCCAACTCGCCGCACACCTCTCGGTCGCGGTCGAGCGCCTCGCCGGCGATCGAGGCCGCCGCCTCATCAAGGTCGCTGGCGATACCGTACGCAGCGTCATCTACGGCATCCTCGGCACCGCCATCGCGCAGGCACTCGTCGCCGGCATCGGCTTCACCATCGCCGGCATTCCTGGCACGGTCCTGCTCTCGGTGCTTACCTTCTTTTTCGCCGTCGTTCCCTTCGGCCCACCGCTCATCTGGCTGCCCGCATCGCTGTGGCTCTTTGCCCACGATAGACACGGAATGGCCCTCTTCATGCTGCTTTGGGGATTTTTCGCGATCAGTAGCGTCGATAACCTCTTGCGCCCCTATCTGATCAGCCAAGGCAGCAAAATGCCCTTCGCCCTCATCTTCTGCGGCGTGATCGGTGGAGCCCTCGCCTTCGGCCCCGTCGGCGTCTTCCTCGGACCCACCCTGCTCGCCGTGGCATTCCGCCTAATCGAAGAGTGGTCCTCGGAAGAGGCTTCTCCCGCTTCCGAGCCACCGGCCGCAAGCATTTAGGCATTGCACCTCACTCCATGTGGGCCATAACCCGCGCGTGGCACTGAGTCCATCCAAGCTGGGAGCCGTTCTCGAAGTCTTCGAAAACAATTTTCGCACGCACGGCGAGATCGGCGCGTCGATCAGCATCTGGTGGCGCGGCCATGAGTTGCTATCTCATGCATCCGGCTGGTGCGAAAAGGAACAGACCAGACCATGGAGCGAGCAGACCCTCATCCCGGTCTACTCAGCCACCAAAGTTCCTTCAGCCGCGACCTTGCTGCTCGCCCTCGCTACCCATGGCATGGACGAATCCACACCCGTCCGCGAGGTATGGAAAAATTTCCCGGTCGCCGAGGCAAATTTCTCCCACCTCCTTTCCCATCAATGCGGCCTCGCCATCCTCGATCAAGACGCCGATGTGCATGACCACACTGCCGTGGTAACTGCGATCGAAAATCAAATTCCCACATGGCCGCTCGGCAGCGGTCACGCCTACCACCCACGCACCTTCGGCGTACTCACCGACGAGCCCATACGCCGACTCACCGGCCAAACCCTCGGCCAATACTGGCGCGAAAAAATCGCACAACCACTCGGCCTCGATTTCTGGATCGGCCTACCCGAAAGCGAGCATCATCGCGTCGCCCGACTCTACCCCGGCAAGGCCGGCCATGCGGAAACCACCGATCCATTCTACCAACAACTCAACTCGCCGGACTCACCAACCCGCCGCGCATTCACTTCGCCACGAGGACTTCACTCGATCCAAGAAATGAATTCGCCCAAAGCCTGGTCGGCCGGCTTTCCCGCACTCGGCGGCATCGGCACGGCGACGGCGCTCGCAAAATTCTATCAGGCGATCCTCGGCCACATCGAAGGCCCGCTCACCCCAGCCATCCGCCACGCGCTCACGACGCCGCTGACATCCGGCGACGACCGCGTGCTGCTCCGCCCCACCACCTTTTCCTGCGGTGCACAACTCGACCCACTGGATGACCATGGCCAAAAAATCCGCCAAATTTTCGGCCCATCTCCTCACGCCTTCGGTCACCCCGGCGCTGGCGGCAGTCACGCACTGGCCGACCCGGATTCCGGCATTTCCTTCGCCTATGTCATGAACCAAATGAACCTTGGCGTGATGCCGGGACCGAAATGCATGGCATTGGTCGAGGCGCTTTTTGGAAATGATGGCTGATCCCGTGACGCATGCCGCTTGACCGAATCAATCGGCGGATTCCATGCTCACCACCGATGCGAATCCTCACCGGTCTTCAACCCAGCGGCAAACTCCATGTCGGAAACTACTTCGGCGCGATGGATCCGGCCGTGCGCCTACAGGATCAGGGCGAAGCATTCTACTTCATCGCCGATTACCATGCGATGACTTCCTCCCACGACGCTGCCGCGTTGCGCGAAAATGTCCGCGAACTCGCCATCGACTTTCTCGCGTGCGGTCTCGATCCGGCAAAGGCGGTCTTCTTCCGTCAAAGCGCCGTGCCAGAGGTCAACGAACTCGCATGGATCCTCTCGACGATCTGCCCGATGAGCCTGCTGGCAAAATGCCACTCGTACAAAGACAAGACATCGCAAGGCATCGCACCCAACCACGCGCTTTTCGCTTATCCGGTCCTCATGGCTGCCGACATTCTTCTCTACGATTCCAACAAAGTCCCCGTCGGCAAGGACCAGAAACAACACCTCGAAGTCACACGCGATCTCGCGATAAAACTCAACGACACCTACGGCGATGGCACCGCCGTCATACCCGAACCCATCATCCGCGAGGAAACCGCAATTATCATCGGCCTCGACGGACGAAAAATGAGCAAGAGCTACCACAACACTCTCCCGCTCTTCGGCGAGGAAAAAACCCTCCGCAAGCTCATCATGAAAATCACCACGGATTCCACACCCGTGGAAGACTCCAAACCGGTGGAAAATTCGATCATCCTCGCGCTCTACCGGCTCTTTGCAAGCGAGGCGGATTACGCGACCATGGTAGCCGACCACATGAATGGCGGCATCGGCTACGGCGACCTCAAGAAACGCCTCGCCGACGCCTACTGGGACTTCTTCGCGCCAATGCGCGAAAGGCGTCTCGCGATTTCCCAGGATCCGAGCTATGTTGAAAAAATCCTCGCCGATGGCGCCGAGCGCGCACGCGCCGAGGCCAACAAGGTTCTCCAGCGCGTCCGACGCGCGGTAGGCCTCGCTTGATCCAATCACACCAATAAAATCATCATGAAAAAATCCGTACTCTGCCTGCTCGTCGATGGCTTTGAAGAAATTGAAACCGTCACCCCTGTCGATGTCCTGCGACGCGCCAACATCAAAGTGACCATCGCCGCGCTTGCTGACAAAACAGCCACCGGCAAACAAGGCATGCAGCTTGTGGCCGATACCACGCTCGATGATGTCGATGCTTCGGACTTCGATCTTCTGCTCATCCCCGGTGGCCCGGGTGTGGCTGCATTGCGCAGCGATGGACGCGCCGCCAAGTTGGCCGCCCAATTCGCAACTGCGCACAAACCGGTCGCCGCCATCTGCGCCGCACCGCTGGTGCTCATGGACGCCGGACTTCTCGCCGGAAAAAAATTCACCGCCTATCACTCCGTCCGCGAGGAACTTGGCGGCGGTCTCGACGATCGCGTGGTCGTCGATGGACAGATCATCACCTCACGCGGCGCGGGCACCGCGCTCGATTTCTCACTGGCAATCGTCAAGCACCTGCTCGGCGCCAAGGCCGCTGCCGATGTGGCCGAGGAAATCATGGCCTGATTCCACACTCGCGGCGAATGCGCGCTTGCGTTCAACCGATCGCTTGCGAATCTTCGCCATCCGTGCCTGCCGAGCCCCGAAAGCCGCTGTGGCTTCTCCCCAACCTGCTGAGCCTTGATGCCCCGCTTGTCGCTGTCGCATGGCTTTATGTCTTTGCGCAAACCTGGCGCCTCGGCTACCTCCCATGGGAATCGTATCTAGTTCTCGGCCTTACCGCATGGGCGATCTACATCGCCGACCGCCTGCTCGACCTTTCCATCCTCGGAGCCAATTCACCAAAGCTATCAATCCGTCACCGCTTCCACCAGCAACACCGGAAATTTTTCACCACCGCGCTGATCATCTCGGCATGCCTCACACTCGCACTCGTGATTTCACGAATGCC